>JAYWAU010000523.1:0-8520 GCA_043782265.1 Ferruginibacter sp.
AAATCCGGAACAACATCCAAAGGATAAATTCTGTATAAACAATAATAAAAACTTCAGGGCTTTCGAAATATATAAGTATAGAATTACCTATTTTGTAACTGATGACAAAATAATTATTGTAAGGATACGGCATACTAAAATGAATCCTTTTATATATTAATTAATACTTCAACAATACAATGCACTCTTTTATAGAATTGTCCAAAATATTTGAAGAAAAATTTAATACAAGGCATTTCCCAATACATACCGAAACACTGTACGATCCTGCACAATATATTTTGCAATTGGGTGGTAAAAGGGTTCGCCCTGTGTGTGTGCTGATGGGCAATGAATTGTTTGGTGATATTATTCCGGATGCTTATCATGCTGCCACTGCCATTGAGCTTTTTCATAATTTTAGTTTGATACACGATGACATCATGGACAAAGCACCCATTCGCAGGGGCATGGAAACAGTGCACCAGAAATATGGCGAATCAACGGCCCTGCTGGCCGGAGATGTAATGTTTGTAAGGGCGTATGAATACCTGAATAAGTTAGGCATCACCAACCTGCAAAAGGTGTTGCACCTGTTTAATGAAACTGCGGCGGCTGTTTGCGAAGGCCAGCAGTTAGACATGGATTTTGAAAAAAGAACTATTGTTAGCCTGGATGAATATGTGGCAATGATAACCCTAAAGACTTCTGTATTGCTGGCCGCCAGTTTGCAATTGGGCGCCATCCTTGGAGGAGCCGGGGAGGGTAACCAACATCACTTATACGAGTTTGGAAAAAATTTGGGTATTGCCTTCCAGGTGCAGGATGATTACCTGGATGTTTTTGGCAACCCCGAAAAATTTGGAAAACAGGTGGGCGGAGACATTCTTTCCAATAAAAAAACTTTCTTACTTATACATACCATGGAGACTGCCGCTCCTGAACAACTGCAGGCTTTGCAACAACTGATGCAGGAAAATGCACCGGACAAAGTAGAAAAAGTAACCCAGTTGTTTAAAGAATGCAAGGTGGATGACTGGGCAAAAGCTTTAAAAGATAAATACCTGCAAACGGCTTTGCAACACCTGGAAGATACTGCGGTTACATCTGCTCGGAAAAAGCCGCTGATGGAATTGGCGGATTATTTAATACAAAGGGAAAATTGAATGATTACATTATTTTCATACGCTTATCCTACAGCTATTTCCTGTCAAAAATAAATTTTATCATACCTTTTTAAGGCCACCCATGCTTTAATATTATTGATCTTTGGTAGTTTCTTTTTAAAATGGTTAATCTTTTTTGGAAGCTAAAGGGATAGAACATAATATCCTTACTCAAAACTAAAAATCCAAAACAAAAAAACGGATACTTCAACTTTATTAATTATTTTGGACAATAATACTTCTTAAAACCAACACTAACATGTCCAAGTCTTTATTCAGAACAAAGAAGATTGAAAGTATTTTAGCAGAAGGCAGTGATGATACACATGGTACTGGTGGTTTAAAGCGGGTGCTTTCTATGAAGGACCTTACATTTTTTGGCATAGCAGCCATCCTGGGTGCAGGAAGTTTCAGCAGCCTCGGTGGGGCTGTTTTTCATGGTGGTCCGGGCGTGGTTATTTTATTTGTAATTACCGCCATTGCCTGTGCTTTTACTGCTTTTTGTTATTCTGAGTTTGCCAGCCGTATACCCGTTGCAGGCAGTGCTTATACCTATGCCTATGCTTCCTTTGGTGAATTGTTTGCGTGGATCATTGGCTGGGCGCTCATCATGGAATATTCCATCGGTAATATTTATGTAGCTTATAGTTGGAGCGATTATTTCACTTCCTTCCTCGAAAAAATTGGCGTCCACATTCCGCAATATTTGTGCACCAGTTATATGGAAGTAAAAGATGCCATAGCCAATGGCAGTACCAACCCGGATGTGCTGGAAGCATTCAATAAAGCACCCATGGTCGGCAGCTTAAAAATCATTTTTGATCTGCCCGCTTTTGTCATCAATATCTTAATCACCATGCTGGTGTACCGCGGCATTAAAGAGAGCCGCAATTTTAGTAATTTAATGGTGATCCTAAAAATGATTGTAGTAGCCCTGGTGATTATTGTGGGTGGCTACCTGGTGTTTTCACACGGCCTTACACCTAACTGGACGCCGGCAAATGACGAAGGCGTAAAATCTTTTATGCCCAATGGCTTTGGGGGTGTTATGGCTGCAGTGAGCGGTGTATTCTTTGCCTACATTGGTTTTGATGCAGTAAGTGTACTCGCCGAAGAAAGTAAAAACCCACAGCGTGACCTGCCAAGAGGCATGATTTTATCACTCGTTATTTGTACCATTGTTTATATTTTACTTACCCTCGTTTTAACAGGCGCTGTTAACTACAGAAACTTTGAAGGAGTAGGAGATCCGCTGGCATTTATCTTTGAAAAACAAAACCTCAATGTTGGCTGGATGCAGTTTTTTGTAGCCATCGCTGCGGTAATTGCCATGACAAGTGTACTGCTGGTTTTTCAAATGGGTCAGCCCCGAATTTGGATGAGCATGAGCCGGGATGGCCTTATGCCACCGATATTTCAAAAGATTCACCCTAAATTTAAAACACCTTCTTTTGCCACCATCATAACCGGACTTGTGGTAGGCATTCCGATTTTATTTACCGATAAAACATTCGTGTTAGACTTCACAAGTATTGCCACCCTGTTTGCCTTTGTACTGGTTTGCGGAGGCGTACTCTTAATTCCACGCAAGGAAAAACAGGCTGGTAAATTTCACCTTCCTTTCATCAATGGCCAATACATTTTTCCATTAATTGTTATTGGCTCTTTATTGCTGGCACGTAAATTATCAGCCAGCTATTTTACAGATATGTTCAATTTCGATTTTAGCGGCAATGTAGATTATACAAGTGGTAAAATAAGTTTTATGGACGTAGTAACTCCCAATATCACACTCATTATTTTTTGGTTCAGCGCCTTGTTGTTATCAGTAGTTACTTTCATCAAAAAATATTCTTTAATACCGCTCATGGGTCTTATTACCTGTATGTATTTGCTCACTGGCATGACAAAAAATAATTGGGCCTGGTTTCTAGGCTGGTTACTGATCGGGCTGATCGTTTATTTTTTATACGGGTATAAAAAAAGTAAACTGGCTTCTTGATTTTTTATAGAAGCATTTGTATTCATGTCTTCATTGTTGAGCCTGTCTGTCTTAACGGATCACTTAGTTGTAAAATATATCCTTGTAACCCTTACTGATTAGTTGATCTTTAAAAGAAAGATATTTCCTGGTCAGCTTTTCATTTCAATTTTACCATTTTTTACCCCGCAAACTATCTTAACTTTACACCATTAATTACAATTGAAAACAGCAAAGGTGCTATGAAGTACGAACCGGGAGATAAGATCATTGTGTTGCTTACCAATGAAGAAGGAAAAGTAGTGGAGATTATGAATGAAAAGATGGTGATGATTGAAATAAAAGGGGTTCGGTTTCCTGCTTATACGGACCAGATTGACTTTCCTTATTTCAATATGTTCTTTCAAAAAAAAGTAGTTGAAAAAAAGAAAATCTATGTAGATAATTTAAAGCCGGAAAAGGGTGTTGCAAAAGCTAAAGCAGATGACGGCATGTTCATTTCATTTGTACCGGTTTTTGATAAAGATGTTTTTGATGACGATGTGGTAGAAAAACTAAAAATTTATCTTATCAACCAAACCTCAGCAGCGTACAGTTTTAATTATAATTTATTTTTTAACGGCGAAAGTAATTTTCAGTTAAAGAACACCATTGAACCCCAGCATCAGTTTTATTTACATGATGTAAATTTTGAGGACCTCAGTGATAACCCCCGTTTTGATGTAGAGTTTTCTTTAACCAATCCTGATAAAAAGAAAGCGCCATATTTTGAGACCTCCTTAAAATTAAAAGCAAAGCAACTATTCAAAAAAATTGAGGAAATAAAATTAAAGAACGAACCTACTTTTTCTTATTCTTTGTTTGATGTTTATCCTGATAAAATAGAAGAAGAAAAAGTTGACCTTAGTAAACTGGGCAATGCTGGTTTCAGGATGTATGATGCTTCAAGGGTAAGAGAAAATCTTGCACCTGCACGTACAGTAGTTGATCTGCACATTGAAAAATTAACTGATAGCTGGAAGCACCTCAGCAATTTCGAAATACTTACCATTCAATTAAAGGCGTTAGAAAAATTTTACGATCTGGCTGTATCTCATTACCAGCCATCTTTAATTATAATACATGGAGTTGGTTCAGGTAAATTAAAAGATGAGATACATGAAATTTTAAAAACAAAAAAAGAGGTAAAATCTTTTGTAAACCAGTATCATCCAAGCTATGGATACGGTGCTACGGAAATTTTTTTCGGGTATTAAATTTCTCTTATCCTTCATCACAAAGTACTTTCAGCAATATTAATTAACTGCTAAGTTTGGCTTAATAGTGGTATTGATATGTATGAAATGGTGCAATATAAAATAGTCGGACTGATAAGAATCAATACCAACAGTTATGTACCTGGTAAAATAGCGTTAGCTTATTTAAATGAATAAATTTTATATTAAATACCAGTATTTATTCGGGTAACTTTTTCCACTAACCGAGTGCTTATGTTCACATATCAATCAATAAAAATTAATTTTGTAAAGTTGTAAATATAAAAAATGAAAAAAGTATTATTTGTTTTAACAAGTCATGATGAATTAGGGAACACCGGCCACAAAACAGGTTTTTGGATTGAAGAATTTGCAGCTCCCTACTATACCCTGTTAGATAAAGGAATCAACATTACGATAGCCTCTCCCAAAGGAGGCCAACCACCAATTGACCCCAAAAGTGATACGCCTGAATCCAGTACACCGGCAACAGAACGTTTTAAGAAAGATACAGCAACTCAGCAAAAATTAGCCCACAGTCTCGTGCTTGCTACTATTAAGGAAGAAGATTATGATGCCATATTTTATCCAGGCGGTCATGGCCCTTTGTGGGATCTTTCAACAGATAAAGATTCCATTCACCTGATAGAATCATTCTATGGCAATAATAAGCCGGTTGCCGCAGTGTGCCATGCTCCTGCCATTTTCAGGCACACAAAAAATACGCTTGGAGAGCCGTTGGTAAGAGGAAAAAGAGTAACAGGATTTACCAACCAAGAGGAGGAGGCAGTACAATTAACCAAGGTAGTTCCTTTTTTAGTGGAAGATATGCTGAAAGCAAATGGTGCTGATTATAGTAAAGTTGCTAATTGGCAACCTTACGCAGTGAAGGATGGGTTGCTTATAACCGGCCAAAATCCTGCTTCTTCACAATTGGTGGCAGAAAAATTAGCAGAAACTTTAGGTGTATAGTTGTAGATAAAGCTGTTGTGTATGCCAGAACTTATTGCGAAAGATTTTGCGCATATAAAATTAAAAATTTAATACACCTTAAGAAATAGCTTCAGAATAGAAATGAAACTACTTCTTTAATTATTTTTCTATTATAAAAAAAATTAAATTGAGTAATAATTACTAAACATGAAAAGATGTTCCCTGTTATTTTTGGGATTTTTTTTTCTCACTATAAAAACTGAGGCCCAGCAAACTAAAAAATCTTTACTATATGATTTGGTGATGCAGAAACACCAAAGCATAAAAGTATTTTACAAGGCGGAATTGTTTAAAGAGAATACAAGTTCTGAAACAAAAAATTACAAAGACTTTCTATCTAAAAAAACAGCTTTTTTTTTAGATAAGAAGGGAGTTGCAAAAATATTTTCAAATAAACCTGCTGCAATTTCTCTACCGCTTCCATCAGGGCAAGCCAATAAATGGATATTAGAGTTGGTACAACAGGATATCAATACAGGTTCCAATTTTGATTTTGGAACTATTGATATAAAAGGTAAACGAAATAAAAATTCCGGAGACCAAGGTGTTCATTATCGTGGTTTTGTAAAAGGAGACAGTACATCTTTTGCATCTTTTAGCATTTTTGCCAATGGCCAGGTGATGGGTATTTTCTGTAACAAAGAAGGCAACTTTAACATCGCAAAATTGCCGGATACCGAAACTGGATATATGCTTTACAACAGTAAAGATTTACAAGTACCTATGAATTTTGAATGTAGTACATCAGATAATGCCGTAATTTCTCCAACAAAAAATAAAGAACTTGCTGCATTGCCATTAACCGCGGTTGTGCCCCCACCAACCTGTAGAAAGATTAATTTTTATTGGGAGGCGGGCTACAAATTATTCCACAATAATTTTAATGATGATATTACCGCAACAAAGAATTATTTAACCGGCGTATTTAACCAGGTTGCAACAATGTACCAAAATGAAGGCATAAATGTAGAGCTAAGCGATTGTTATGTTTGGACTTGTGTTGATCCTTATATTGAAACTGCAGCATCTTTGGCACTTGATGGGTTTAAGGCAAGATGGGGTGCATTGGGCAATACTTTTAAAGGTGATTTTGCTATGTTGATTGACGGCAGCCCCACTAATAATGGTGGTATTGCATTTCTTACAGATAATGATTTGTGCGCCCGTAATTTCGTATTTGGGTATTGCGATGTTTATGGAGCTTACAAAACGGTACCCGTTTATACATGGGACGTGCATGTTTTAACGCATGAGGCAGGTCATTTATTTGGAGCACATCATACACACTGGTGTGGATGGAATACCGGCCCATTGGGAACTTGCGGCGCTATTGACAATTGCTTTACCCTTGAACCTACTGATAACTGCACTACTTGTTTTGTTACAAACAATGCCATTAATAATACCACTGGTTTTGCCGGAACTGTTATGAGCTATTGCCATTTAAAAAGTAACGTAGGTATAAATCTTGCCAATGGATTTGGTCCTTTACCGGGAGCTGTTATCCGCAATAATATTAGTTTGTCTGTTTGCGCTGGAAGGGTTACGAAATGGACAGGATCAGTAAGTACCGATTGGGAAAATACAGCTAACTGGAGTTGTGGCATATTACCAGATGCAACAACAGAAGTGATCATTGAAGGGGGATTAAAATATTATCCTGTTATTAAAAAAACAGCGATCTGCAAAAGCATCAAACAGTCGCCGGGTAGTAGTTTAAAAGTTAACTCCGGTGCTGCATTGGCCATTACCGGGTTACCTAATCATTAATTGAAAAGTGCGCTTCTATAATATATTTTCTTGGATGTAGAGCACATTCAAAATTTTTAATTCGGAGTCAATATTTTTTGGATAATTATTTCTTATTAAAGGTAGATCGCATGGCCTTTAACATTCCGTTCGTAGACCATTGTCCCGGAACTATCATTCTTCTCACTGTGTAAAGCGGTTCTGTGCTATCTCTTTTTGTAGATAAAATAAAGGCAAGTTTGTAATCCCGGTTTTTTATCTCCGGTATGGCAGCCTGGTTCCATAAGCCAAAAGGATAAGCAAAATAGGTTATTGATTTACCTGTGATGGCTTCGAGTTGTTTTCTTGGCTTTACTAACTGAATATCCCAATCCTCCCCCTGGTATTTGGTAACCATGTGATGATCCCAGGTGTGACCGGCAATTACATGGCCGCTATCTGATATGTTTTTAATTTGCTCCTTGCTCATGTAACGTGGCCGGTTAATAGAAATGGTCATGATAAAGTAAACTCCTTTAAAACCATATTTATCCATTTCGGTTTTGCCTATACTATATTGTTCTTCATCCGTATCATCAAAAGTAAGCATCACCGGTTTGGCTGGCAACACGCCATCATGCACAAGGTATTCATATAGCTGATCTGGTAAAATGGTTGAGTAACCGCTGTCTGATAAAGCTTTCATTTGCGCTGCAAATGCAGCAGGTGTTACAGAATAGCTTTTCATATTTTCACTTTCACCAGCTTTAAAATTTCTTATGTGGTGATAGCATAGGATGGGCACTTCTTTTTTTGAAAGAATGGTTGCAAGGTCTGCAATAGCAGTTTTTTTAGGGTCAATATTTTTTACTTCAGGAGTAACAACAGTACTGCTTTCTTTTGTTGCCTTTTCTGAAGGTGTTGAACAGCTGGCTAAAAAAAATAATAAAATGAGACTTGCCGAAAAAATATTTTTCATGAATTAAAAACTAAACTGTGGTAAATTATTGATACTGTATGTAGATAGGTTTAGGAGTAAATTTCAGTAATTCTTCCGGGGTGTACATACCAGTTGTATTTGGCTTGGTATCATTTTTATAAAATAATTTGAAACCTGTAAACTGCACCGGTTCTTTGTAGATATACCTGAGGTAAGTTGATCTTTTCAAAATTTTATCACCAAATCCATCCATGTCCATTACTACCTGTACCTCTGGTACTTTTTTTATCTTTTCATAACCGGTAACCATACCTTGTGTAAAACGGTGCACAACCAATATTTTAGGGGTGAGGTTATTTTTACGAACAAGATCTGCCAGGTAATCAATGGCATCGTTGATATCCTCTGCATTAAAAGTGCCGATCTTTCTTCCGGGGATTTCTCCATTCTTTAGTGAAAACTCAGGGTCAATTCCCA
>JAYWAU010000524.1:0-3073 GCA_043782265.1 Ferruginibacter sp.
GGCAGGTTGCTGAAAAAAATACCAATACACTCCTGCTGGTGGTGGTAAAGTGGTTTTAAAATTATTGTTTCCATATCTTAAATATAAACAATCTCTTTATAAGATAGCCGATGATTTGCAGGTGCTCCTGTAAAATTTTTTATGCCTGTTACATCTGTACCCCTTTTTATATTAAGTGTGTGGCAAAACCGGGGCGCAAACTTTGGAAAGTAATCTGTTTGTTACTGCTGTAATAAGGTAAGTGGTTTTTTACTGTGGCAAGCCGGGTAGTTGTTCTTTACCGGCCATAGCATTTTATGATTGCAGCAATTTAAAATGCAGTTGCTTTTACGGTGGTGTAGTCGGCAACTGACAGTGCACCAAAAATGGCAATTAGTAGTGCACCACTATTTTGGTAAAAAGTATAATTACTTTGGTGCTAAGGAAACATGATAAAAAATAAAATTACAGGGTTTTAATTTGTTTTTTCAAATATTGTTTTCCGGTTTTTTAACCGGAAGCTTTCGCCGGTAAGTTTGATGATTTCACACCGGTATAACAGCCGGTCTAAAATGGCGGTTGTTATCACATCATCGCCAATTGTTTCTACCCATTCCTTTGGTGATTTGTTGGTGGTAATTCCAAAAGATACTTTTTCGTGCAGGGCATTAACAAAATGAAAAAAACTATTGGCTTCGTTTCTTGCCATGGTGATCATCATGATATCATCAATTACAATCAGGTGTGCCTTTAGTAATCGCTTGTAATCAACCATGGCTGACCGGGATTGCTCTTTGGTTTTAAGCATGGACATGATCTGTTCCATTGGCCTAAAATAAGCTCTGTATCCGCCTTCAATGGCCTGGCGACAAAGCCCTGCGGCAAGGAAAGATTTGCCGATACCGTTTGGCCCCATAATGATCAGGTTAAAGTTTTGATCCAGCCAGGTTAGCTCTTTTAACTGCTCCAGCCTGGCAGATGGCATGCCTTCTACCAGGCTGCAGTCATAGCCCGTCAGGTCGTGGGTGCCAGGCAATCTTGCGGTTTTTATTTTTCGCTCCTGATCTTTGTGGTTGCGGTATTTTATTTCTGCTTCCAGCAGATTTTCTGCAAACTTCAGATAGCTGATACCAGTTGCTGCAGCCTGGTCAGCCATTTTTTGCACCTGCTCATTGATGGCTGGCAATCGCAATTGTTTGCAATGACTGCTGATGTTGTTGTTAACTTTCATGATGTTTTTATTGTTTTGTAATGGATGAGTAGTTTAAGCCGTAGTTGGCTTTTGACGCTGCCGCGGGCTGGTACAATGAGTGCAGATGATCTGGCTACAGCCTTTTACCAGATTGCATTTTAGGGATCATCTGCGCTCATTGTACTGATTATTTGAAGAGTTCCTCATAATCACCCAGCTTACTTTTATCCGGCTTTGTTTCAGCCTTTTTGCTGTTGTGCGGATCCAGCAAGATGATCTTACCGGTAGGTGCGGTAACGGTTGTATCCTGCTCTTCATGCAGGTTAATTAATTCTGAGAAGCTAACTGCACTCAGGTAACGTTCTGCTACACATTTTTCCAGCACCTTGCTGACCAGCTCTTTGTTACGTCCGTTGATCGCTTCGCGGATGTACAATACCTGGTCACGCAGATAGCGGCCCTTTACGCTACGGATTAGTTCAAAATATTGTATAGCCAGCCCGGCATTGGTAAACAGGGCAGCTGTTTGAGCCAGCAGTACTTTTAATTTCGCGGTCTTATCACGCTTATGATCGGTATTGATGATTTTATTGCCCTTGTTTTGCGCAACGGGATGTTTACACAGGAAGTTTTGCTGGCCATCATGGATATGGAGTTCACCGGCTTTTAGCCATACCATTACCTGAACATCTTTTTTATATGTTCCCTGTGGCAGAGAATAAAAATTTCCGGCGTAGGCAATGGTATTGTCCAGGCGCACATAACGTGTAATGTAAGCTGGCAGTAGTTTTACCGATACCCATGGTGTTAAGTGTTCTTTTTCTATGGCCCATTGCTGTAAAGGTATTTTACGGATGGTGCTATGCGGCATGCCATTGCCGGTTCTTTCCAGCCAGGCCAGTACCTGCGTCTGCAGCATCTCTGTATCAAAAAAGGCTCTGCCGTAGAGGAAGTTGTTTTTGACAAATTTTACAACGTTCTCCACCTTGCCTTTGCTTTCGGGATCTGCTTTTCGGCAAAAATATACCCGGAAGTTCTGTTCAAAAACATAGGTTTTAAAATCCTGGGTGAGCAGCAGATCACCCATCTGCTCATCTATCAGCAAGAGCCTGTCCTGGTCATAAACGACTTCTTTGGTGACACCTCCAAAGAACTTAAAAGCCTCTTCATGGGCATCAATGGCGGTGAGGGAAGTAAAGGGAATGACGGAAAAGCGGACATACTTCATCCTGGAGCGGGAGAGCATCATGACGAAGAAATATACTTTCCTGCGCTTTTCGTCTGCATTACGCAAAATGTATTGCCCAAAGTCGGCCTGGGCCTGAAGACCATAAGGCAGTTCTTCAACAACAAAATAGTCACGGCCCGCCTCTTCCAGGGCAATAGCATATTTCTGCCGGACGGCTATTACAAAATTGTATACCGTTCTTGCAGCGACGCAGGGAAATTGAGGGTGGTGTTCCTTTAACCAGTCATGCACCTGTGCTGCACTGGCAGCGGGATGAGCCTGTAGCCTTGTTTTCACAAAGGGCTCGTACTCGTCTAATAGCTTACCCCTGGAGTCTTTTTTAGTCAGCAATACTTCATACTCAGCTTCACTGAGCGATAAATATTTTATGACCGTTCTCCGGTTCAATGCTAAAGCCTTAGTTATCGACCGATAACTTAATCCTTCCCGGTGTAATCGTTGAACTTCGTAATACATGATCCAGTCTCCAATTGTTTTTGTATCCATTTTTATTAGCCTTTAGTGGCCTCCAAAACTGGAACTTTTAATAATGGATCATGCTTCCTTTTATAACCAAAGTGGTGCACTGTTATTTGCCAAAGTGGTGCACTGCTATTTGCCGAAGTGGTGCATTCCCGGTTGCCGAATTTGGTGCATTGTTATTTGCCGATCAC
>JAYWAU010000525.1:0-3073 GCA_043782265.1 Ferruginibacter sp.
GGCACACGGCCAATGACGATAATTATTTTTCCAAAGATGTTTAACGGTTTTTCCAACAGCATCAAAATTATTAACGCAGGCCCAAGTGTCATCAGGGTGTAGAGTAATGATGGCGGATACTTGGTAACATTTAAAAAAGAGCAAATGCTCATAATGAAAGACGGCTGTACTTGCCAGGGCTTCATGTCGCCATACATATTTATCCCTCTTATCAAAATAAAAAGAGCTGTAGCAGCACCGCCAATTATCAATAAATATTTTTTCCGTAATGCTACATTCATCCCATTTTTATACAAAGCACCAAAGCAATAGCCCAGCATCATAATGCCAAGCCAGGGGATCAGTGGATAGCCGATACCGATAAAGTGCCCCTCACTAACAATAAATCTTTTGCGTTCGTGTATTAAGCTCCATAAAAAATCCGGGAAGCTGTTGCCGGTTGCATGTATGTTGTCTAATAAATTATGTCCAAACAAAATAAGCAGGCCGGTTGCTAAAATAATTTTCGGTGGCAGACAGATAATTGCACTCATGACAACCATGCCCAAACCTAACACCCAGATTACCTGCAGCCGAAAAATGGAAGAAGCAGTATTGAAGCCCCATGCAAAATTTACAATCGTAACTTCAAGCAGCATCAGCCAAAGACCACGCTTTAGTAAAAATGCAACCAATTCTTTTTTTGTTTTTTTTTCTCCCACCAAAAAAGCAGAAGTGCCTGCCAGAAATACAAAAACTGGCGCACAAAAATGGGTGATCCATCTTGTGAAGAATACCGGCGCATTGGTTTGTGTCATATCTGTTGGGTCATACAGAAAATTACCTGCATGAAAATAATCCCGTACATGATCCAGCGCCATGATGATGATGACTGCACCACGAAGCAGATCAATGGATTCAATTCTTTTTTTGTTGGTAGTTAAAATTGGTTGCATAAAGGATTATTTAAAACTCTTTTTGTAATCATTATTTCTTCCTTTTAGTTAAGCACTTTCAAGACCTTACCCCCCACCTCCCGATTTTCGGGACAGGCTCTCTCCAAAGGAGGGGGCTTGAATCTTGCACCGCAAGGGGCCTTATTTGCCCTCAAGTTTTGTATCGCTGATAACAACGATTTTTCTGAATTAAAAACTTTTTTTGAATTTGAAATAATTTTCTCAACCGTTTTACAATTCTCTGCCTACCGGGTATAATAAATAGCTTTGATCGTGGTAATTACTTTTACTGTAAAACCAATTATAGATAGCAGTTGGGTTATTGGCAAATGCTGTGTCAGTCGCTTTTTTTAATTCAAATTCCTTTGTAAGTTCCGGAGAATCCGCCAGCATTTTTTTTATCGTTGGCTCCATTACATACCCTTCAATGTATTCCGTTCGTTGAAGAACAGAGAGAAAGAATCCCCATTGAAAATACGAATCAGGAGAATCGGGTTCCAGCAACAACATGGCAAGGTCGCCCAATGGCTGGTCGGTGGAAATGCGTGCAGAACCTGCCGCATACAACTGCTTGTGGAGTTCAACTTTGGTTGATGCATTCACTTGTAGATGCCCTTCAAAAGGAATTGTTTTTCCTTCCTCATTTCCAATATTCACCGTTTGCACCCGGTACATTTCTACGGAGACTTCACGGGGTTGTTGAAGTATCTCCATTTGTATCCCGTGTATTTTTAATCGCTCAATTATTTCATAGCCTGATGCCGGCACATAGTATGCCTTTGGGCGTCTAATAAAACTTACAGCCTCAGTTCCTTTATAATTAGCAATCATCATGGCGATTGGTTTGCCTGTCCACTCCACATAATCAGCGTTGGTGATAATAGATTTTTTTATGATGGATTGAATGCCAGAAAGAGATAAACTGTCTACAGGTAGAGCCGATTTATTTTTCTGCAGCAAATTTGATTGTGGCTCAAAGGATACCGACTTTTCCATTTGCGGTACCTTCCATTTCATAGGTATTTCAGTTGCTCTTTTTGCCCTGTCGGCTTTAGTTATTTCTTTTAACAAGCTCCCTTTTGTAGCCAATATTGTAAGGGTACTTTGCAGTAAAACATAAGTTCCTAAAACTCGTTGTTTAAAAGGTTTTAAGGAATGATTTTCTACCAAAATACTAGCCATATGCCGCAGGTCGCCATAAGCATCGGAAAACCTTGGCTCTCCTAATATCAATATATTTCCCGCCGAAAAATCCCGGTCGTTTACCGTAGTTAACAGCCCGCCGGGAACATGCCCCTGCGTTGTTAAATCTTTATCTGCAAGGGGCTTGTAGGTGTTGGCCAGCCAATTAGAAATACCCGTGGAATAGCCCTGTTTTCCATGACCGCCAAAGGTGATGTCATACTGGTAATCGGCTCCATCGGTCACATGAATGTCCATGTACAACAGTGGGTCGTATTCATTCATCACCTTTATCACTGCCCGTATTTCTTTGCTGTCTATCTTGGCGTAATCCCTGTTTAAATTTAAATTTTGTGCATTGGTTCTCCAGCCCATATTTTGTGGCCCCCGCTGATTAGGTCGGTTGTAAGATGAGCTGCGCTCATGACCATCTACATTCAAAATGGGAATAAATAAAAAATTCACTTTATCCAACAAATATTTCTTGTTGCCAAAAGCAATGTCACGGAGTAACATCATGCCGGCATCCTTACCATCTATCTCTCCTGAATGAATACCCGCCTGCACTAACAACAATGGCTTTGCAGATTTTTTTAAAGCAGCTGCACTTATTATTTTCTCGGTAGAAGCTATCAACATCACAATATCCCGACCCTCCGCACTTTTACCAATTGATACCATGCTGATGAGGGGAGAGGCTGCGGCTAGTTTTTGTAACCAGTTGATGGTTTCATTATAAGTTGGCGTTGTAACAAAGCCTGACTTTTCTGTTGGCGTTATCCATGGGTTGGCGGCATTGACAATCAGCGATTCGCTTTTTCCGTTCCAGGCTGCTACCGGAGGCAATATGGATTGGGCAACTATCTGCTGTAAAAAAAACATGCTGCTTAGTAACATTTTTATTTTCATAAGTCTCTGTTGATTTTTTAAAAGATGAGCATTATTAATTTCAATGC
>JAYWAU010000526.1:0-8505 GCA_043782265.1 Ferruginibacter sp.
GCTTTCACCTGCCAGGTATTTAGGAGAGGCCCAACGCTCATATTTAGATAAAAAACTGCGAATAAAAGACGCAATACTCTGTACATCTTCTACATACCCATGAAATTGTTTTGCACTCTCGCCACTTGCTGCATAACTAAATCCAGTGGAGACAGGGTCAATAAATACAAGGTCTGTTTTATCAAGCCAGGTATATTCATTATTTACAATTTGGTAAGGAGGTGGAGGCGCTGTGCCATCATCTTGTAATAATACCCGTTTGGGTCCAAGTCCGCCCATGTGTAACCAAACGGAAGAAGATCCGGGGCCTCCATTGAAAGTAAAACAAAGTGGTCGCTTTGCAACATCTTCCGCATCTTTTTTATAGTAAGTAAAAAAAACTTTGGCAACCAATTTTCCAGTATCATTTTGCAGGCTCAAAAACCCTGAATAAGCCGCATATTCAATTTTTTTTCCCCCAACAATAATTACGGTGCTTTTAGTAATGGTAGCAGTAATTCCTGCAGGGATAAGTTCATTTTTATTATCTGACGATACTATTTTTTTTTGAGCCCAAACTGAGAGGGAAAATAACAGAAAGAAAATTGAAATAACAGGTCTCATAATTATATGTTTATGCTGTAATATAGGATAAAGGATTTACCAAACTCTAAATTCTGTTGACACCTGAAAATAAATTTAAAGAATAAAATGAATAAATACTTCATAATCTATTATTGAGCATATTGTGTAATTAATACTCGTTTTTTCACAACTGTAGAAATCTCTTCTCAAAAAATATTACAATCCCAAATTTTAATTTATTGACTGATAACATTTTAAATATGTCCACTAATTATGGCATGGTTTTGGCAAAATTTAATTGATCGCTTCTCTTAGTGATAATGTAAAGTTTTAATGTAAATTCTAACTGAGAACATATCCAATGCACCAAGCCGCATTTCAGGAAAGTACATGCAGAGAAGCAGAGGATAAAGAGTTTTGGTATTAAGCCAAAACTCTTTTTATTTTAGGCCACTATTTTCCTTACCAAATTATAAATTAAAAAATTAGATTTAATTTGGCTCTTCAGTTTTTTGTTTTTGTAAAGTACTGTTGCTCAACTGTTGTTATATTCTATTCCTCTTTTTTTACAATTTCTTTTTCTATTCTTTTATCAGGAATTAACCATATGGTGGCCACTAAAATATACAAACTGCAACCAATATAAGAATGTACAAAACTTAACAAAATTGCTACAAAATAAATTATAACAGATAATTTTCCCTTTTTATCTTCTCCTACAGTTTTTGCTAATTTTACATTGTGAATATTTTGATTCACCAATACCTTAACAAGTAGATAATAGGCAATGCCGGCCATCATCAATATTATTCCATAAATAACTACAGGTAAAGTGGTAAAATGATTTTCCCCCATCCAACCTGTAGAAAAAGGTATTAATGATAACCAGAAGAGTAAATGGTTATTTGCCCAAAGCACTTTGCCATTAATTTGCTGAACCGCATGCAGCAAGTGATGATGATTGTTCCAGTAAATTCCAATATAAATAAAGCTAAGAATGTAACTTAAAAAAAAAGGTAGTAAAGGCTTTAGAGAAGAAAGCCCATCACCATGCGGCACTTTTAATTCCAATACCATTATAGTCAAAATGATGGCTAGTACACCATCACTAAAGGCTTCCATTCTGGATTTTCCCATTGCATTTGTTTTTTTAATTGATATTATTAAGATTGCTCTTAAGTATGAAATTAATTTTATTTAAATAAAAATTATAAAAATCACTACCTCTTTTTAGTAAATAAACTCCAAATCGCCTTATGAAATGGTTATTCCTAAAATTAATTAAGTGATAGGCAGATAGCATTAAATGAACTCATTTAAGGAAAATAATAAGAATATTCTTCTAACTTAACTTATTTAATTTTACAACAGTGACAGTATATTTTTCATTTAAAAGTAATGAAGAAGTCAGGTACTCTTTTCTGAATTATCTAATCACACTTATGGAAATAACAGCCTTAATTTTTTTGATTGCTTTCATAGTCTGGCTTTCGGTAAATTGGAAGAAGAAAATAGATATAAGTCGTGAGCCTATTTCACCCGAATACCGAATCATTTTACAAAAAAAAGTATCTTTCTATGAAAACTTAAATAATGCTGATAAGCAACTGTTTGAAACACGTCTTCAGCGATTTATAGCTATGGTAAAAATTACTGGTATCAATACAATTGTAGAACCGCTCGACATAGTATTGGTTGCTGCCAGCGCAATTATTCCTATTTTTTCTTTTCAAAATTGGGAATACAATAACCTTAATGAAGTTTTATTATATCCGGATGCTTTTAATGAAGCATTCAACATAAAGGGTGATGAGGAAAAGCCTGTGTTGGGTATGGTGGGCAATGGAGCTATGCAACATGTTATGATCTTGAGCAAACCGGCATTAAGGGAAGGATTTAATAATAAAACAGACAAAAATAATACTGGCATTCATGAATTTGTGCATTTGATAGATAAAACAGACGGTGAAATAGATGGCGTTCCTGAATATTTGCTAAATAAACAATACCTGTTACCCTGGATTAATATGATGCACAAAAATATTAAAGAAATTTTGGCAGACAACTCTGACATTAATCCATACGGTGCAACAAACAAGGCAGAGTTTTTTGCTGTTGTATCAGAATATTTTTTTGAACGCCCCGATTTGTTGAAAATAAAGCATCCTGAGCTTTACGGGCTACTAGAGCAGGTTTTCAAAAATGATAATCCAAAACAGAGAAAAAATAGCAGGGTTAGAACTTTTATTTTTTTACCAATAAGTTAATGTTGTATTCTACTAAAAATGTAGCATGTTTATTGCTTCCTTTTAATTTTTAATATAAAATTTATGCAGCTAACATTTATAAAAAATATACAGTTTACTAAATTGATTAAGGCTGATGGTCGTTTAAGAGAATTTAATTTCAGAAGATATAATTCTGACAACCAACAACCTGCTATTTTTTCTGTAAATGTTGTAGACAATCGTGATAACAGAATTATTTTTGAAATGAAACAAGAAGACAATATTTGGAAAATAATTAAACAACCACTGCCTGCATGGATATTAGAGAATGAAAGTAATTTTCATGAAAGCATTGAGGAAGAACTCAAAAATGCCTAAAAAGTTTCAATGCAGGCAACAATAAAAGCATTTTGTGTTGATGTATCCCTGATGATAGAATTTCCTTAACTCACAGTCTTATTTCCCCTGCTTTTTTTACAACGAATACAATTATTAAAGAACCCATTACATTTGTATTCTTGTAAATAATAAATCTATTTCTAACATATGCCCAGTGACCTGAATAATTTCTTACAATTACTCCTAAATAGTATTGACAAGGAAACATTTATAAAAATTACATTGGGTAATAAAAGAGAGAAATCAGCAGATCTTAAAAATGTTTTTGTGAAGCCGGTTTTAATAAAAAATGTAATTAAATTATCATTCGTCTACAGATATCTCACAAACGATATCACTAAAAATTTCGATGCAAAAGAAAGCAGTATACTGATTGGTAAAATGCTGGAAGATGAATTTTACAACGCAGATCTTTTTACCACAGAAAACGATTTCCACCTCTCAATTCAAAAAAACAATACTGCTAAAACTATTACACGTACTGCCACTTTAACTGCAAAAGTGCATCTAAGTAATCACGATAAAGAAAAAATGCGTATTGTTAAAACAACTGATAATATTTACCTGAAAGAACTTGGGGTTACTACAGCGGAAGGTATTGTAAAGAAGGAAATGCAGGATAAATATAAACAGATTAACCGCTACGTAGAAATAATAGACGGCGTTATAAAAGACCTGCAATTCAAAGACAATATTCAGGTGGTTGATATGGGTAGTGGCAAGGGGTATCTTACTTTCGCTTTATACGATTACCTTGTTAATAAATTATTATTATCTGCTACAGTAACAGGAATTGAATTAAGAGAAGAGCTTGTTAAAAAATGTAACCGGATAGCTTCGGATGCTCAGTATACTAATTTGATATTTATAGACGGAACTATTGAAAATGTAGTTTTAGCAGATATTGATATTCTTATAGCACTTCATGCCTGCGATACTGCAACCGACGAAGCTATTTACAGGGGTATAAAAGCAAATTCAAAAGTAATTATTTGTGCCCCATGCTGCCATAAACAAATCCGGAAACAGATCAATCCTGTCAACGAATTAAAATCCATTACAAAGCATGGTATTTTATTGGAGCGTCAGGCAGAAATAACTACGGATGCTATAAGGGCATTATTACTTGAAGCACATGGCTATAAAACTAAAGTATTTGAATTTATTGCCACTGAACACACCCCTAAAAACGTCTTGATTGTTGCAATTAAATTAGATAAAAAAATAGAATCCCCCAAAATATCACTTGATAAAGTTGTTGCACTAAAAAATCTTTTTGGTATACAAGCGCACTACCTTGAAACGCTTCTTGAAATGTTATAATGAGTTTTTTATAGCTAAAAGATTAAGATATTATTTATAGAAGTAACAAAAAAAAATTATTTTTATAGAAAACCATTTTTGAACTATTTATTGTACTTACTTGGAAAATCGTACTAGACTTATAAATACTACACTGATTTTGTGTAGTTGCTTTTGTTGGTTCAATTCTGTAAAAGCTTTCAGCAATAACGATACAACCGTGTTTTCAACAAAAGATCAGGCGATGGCGTACATTGAAAAGATTACTGAACTTAAAGAAAGTAAGCATTGGCCCAACATTAAACCAGATTTATTTCTATCTAACTTAAAATCAAACATTTCCAATCCGCTCAATATTTATGAAGGAAGCAATACCAATTTTTGTGGTTATGCTGCATTATCTTATTTACCATTGCATTTTGACCCTTTGGGCTTTGTAACTTTTATGGTTGAGCTATATAAAAATGGAGAAGCCAGTATTAGAAAAGAAAAATTCAATCCATCTGCTGCCATACACAAGGTAGCAGGGACATTAATCTTTAAAAACACCCTGGATATAAGACCTGCCGATCAGTTATGGTTCCTTTGCCTCGCTGATCATTTTAAAGGATACTTAAATTTTTTCAACAATACTTTTCAACCTGGCGATGAAGACAGATTTTGGGCATCTGCTAATTTTGCAAAATTCAATCGCATGATTCAAAGCCTTTACAATTACAATGTTGATGCAGTTGGTGCTGATTTAATAAGACCACATGTAAAAGATTTGTATACATACATTAAGGATAGATTTTTATTGGGTGGGACTGTTTTTTTATTTCTTGATAACCGTTACCTTACAAAAAAACAGCATTCACATTTTAGGCCAACTGCCCCAACCCACTTTATAACAGTGCTGGATATTTATAAAACAGGCGATCTCATTACTATTGTTTATTGGGATTACGGAAGCAAAACCCTTCGGCAATTAACTCCGTATTTTTTAAAAAAAATAACATTTGGAATTTTGCACTGCACAAAAAAAATAGCTGATGGTAACTAAATTATGGAAAGGGATATTTTTGATTTGTATTACAATAATGCAATATTCCTGCAGCGAATCAAAAGTTATTGCATCAGCTAATTATCAAAAAAATGAAAAAACCCTTGACAGTATTCATGAATTATACAACAGCCTTTATAATCAAACGCCGTTTTCTCTTGAGTTTAATAACAAGTCTTTTGATGATCTTTATATAGCCATTTATACAGACAGTATAAAGTATATTTACCAGTTTGGGATTACAGAAAAAAAGATGGAAGATACATTACAGAAGTATAATGTAGCTATTGCTGGTATTAAGCAATTAGTTAACCTTATGAGAAAAGTGCATTGCACCTGGATAACCAATTTAGATTATTATGAGAATGGCATTCAAAAAAAGCTGACGTATATTTCAATAAGATCACTTATTGCTACATTTCCGTTTACGACCAGCAAATATTTTATACTTACCTATTTTGAACAGCCGCAATACTACGATAACAAAGGAAGATTAATGGCAGGTAAGGAGATGCTGAAATTAAGGCAAATAAACAATGAAATTTTTCACCGCATTAATGACAAGTTGGCTTATACGGTATCAGAAAAATTCAGGTGATAACTAAATCTGATAATGTCTTGTTTTTCCTTCCAAATATTTGTTTCCAATTATGGTACTGAGCGGTTTTTCGTACACCTTGCTTTCTACCCACGAAATGATGTCCAGGTAAGCAAAGCTTCTTGTTTGAAAACGATTCTTCTCTAATCCCTTAATACTTTGTAAAAACTTTTCTAACTCGGGTTTCAATTTTTGTCTTGACAGTTGAAATGAATTTCGCAAAAATTTAAACATAGCTTCTTCTACAACTGTTAAATTTTCCATTTTTGCCATAAACCTGTAAACAGATTTTATCAAGGATTCTATTATATCAAAATTACCCAATTCATAATGAGCCATTAGGTGTAATAACCTTGCATAGCATTGCAGATCATTTCTCATTTCCACACTACCATTAATTATCTTTTGAAGGTAGTCGATGGAAATATCATATTTTCCAGCCCCGAAATAAAGGTTTGCAATTTTATAATTAAAAACCAATAGCCGGTGATTGTCAATGTAAAGTGAGTATTCTTCCAGTTTGTCTTCAATACCCTTTACCAGCTTCAAGCCTTCTGTAAAAGTGCCCAGCATAAAATGCTGGTTGATTTTGGAAGCACTTATGTAAACAAATGTTTGTATCCGGTGATTATCATGCCTGTTGGCAAGATCAGTTGTTGAAAAAACTTCAAAGTCTTTTAGCACCATTTTAAAACCCTGATAATTTCTCAGGTCAAAATGTGCATTCAGTAAATTATGCATTCCTTTAATGTAATAACCTGTCTCCACTTTAATCATTAATGGTTGTTCATTAAAAATATCAACCCATTTTTGTGCATAGCGGTAATACAATAAGAAATCCTGCCTAATGAATGCATACCAACAATAGCTTTGATACAGGTATAATCTTTCATAAAAACCTGTTTGAGAGTGAGCCCCGGGTGGTAAATTATCTTCCAGAAATTGTTTTACATTTTTCTCATCTTTTTCATTTCTGGCATGCCCGTTTTTAATATACCAACTGTATAATCGCAGCGCCAAATTTGATAACCTTGACACATTATCTACCCTCGTATTTACTTCAATTGCCTCTATTGAAAGTTGCTCACCCCTGTTTTGCATACTCCTTGTTATGTGCAATGTTTCAATTTTTTTCTCCCAGGAGATAACCTGCGTTAGAAAATTAAACTTATAATGTGTTTTGGCTATTTCTTTTAATTTCTCTAAAATTTTAAGGCTTTGTATGTATAAACCTTTATTGTAGAGTATCCTGGCATAATCAAGTTGCTCATTTAATTGTAAATCTATACTGTCTGTACTTTTTAATAATCTTAAGCTCGAGAGTAATTGTTTGTATAAATGAACCTTGATATTAGAAAGCTGGGGCTTTTTTATTGAAGGCAATTTTTTTAGAAGAATCGCTTCGTCATAATCTGTAAGTTTATCCAGTGCATCAAATAATTCTATAATTTTTAAATCTTCGTTACCTGAACTTCGTTTAATATAAAGTTTAAAATTCCTTTTTTCTGCCTTTTCCAGCGATTGAATAAGCTGAAATAAAGTATCTGTAAATCGGTTGGGCATCATTATTAATTTTATCTATAATCTAATAGCAATAAAGGTTTTGGATCAAAAAGTTTGCTTCGGCGTAATTAAAACACCGATAAGTTGATTATGAACGTAAAAAAACACATCATACTTTCGTTTCAGAAAGCAATGATGTGTTTAAAAATATAGCAGGCAATCGTAAAAGTAGGCAACCAATCGTTAGTAAGTTGCATTGGCAAGATAGTATATACTGAGTTATCAGTTAGAAATATTTATAAGAATTTCATATGGCAAGCAATCGTTAAAGTTCTTCCGTTTCTACGGAGGAACTATTTTTTTGTGACGTAAAGTAATAGCATTTTATCTTACAAATCAAATTATTATCAATTTTTTTAGAAAAAATTGCTCCTTTAATTAGGCATCACAAAATCGGGTTTGCGAATAAATGTGGTATTGTATTTAAATCTGATGTTTGTTCCTATTTCTACTTTAAAATTTTTCATACCAGGCAATGTTCTTGGAAAATAGTAGGCTCGCAACTCAATAGTTCCCAAAGTTAGGTTTTCATTACGTGTTCGAACACCAGCTCCAATTGAACTATATAAATTACTTTTTTTAAATGGTTGATTTATTGGTGTAAGCATTGACATATCCGCAAAAACAAAAGGGGCCATTCTAAATCCCCAGAACTTCTGCATATTAAAAAAAACAGTTTCTCCCTTTATGGTACCTCTCAAATCTGCGGGCCCGGGATTACCCCAAAAATAAGGCAAGCCAAAAATGCTGTTAAGATTGATAGGCTGATTTAAAACAGGATTGATTTGCTTTGTAAACCCTGCACTGAA
>JAYWAU010000527.1:0-3071 GCA_043782265.1 Ferruginibacter sp.
TGCTCCCGGGTTAGATAAGTTTGAATGTACAACCGGATTATTATTTACTATTTTTTTTATTTCAGGAGAAGGCTCTTCAATAATAAGTTTTGCTTCGCTGTACTGGTTTGGCTGAACTGGCTGAGATGGCTGAACTGGTTGCCCTTCGGCACTTTCATCAGATTTGCGTTGCTGTATTTTTGGTACAGGCAATGCCCTGAATGCTATTGTTTTTGCAACATCAATCAGTTTTTTTTTACTTACAACGCCATCGTTGTTCACCAACTCCAGCACCTGTTGCAAATAGCTTAGTTTAATGATAGCAAGTTCAACATGCAATCTTTTATTGCGGCTCTGCTTATAATTTAATTCGGCTTCGTTTAAAATATTCAGGGCACTGATGATGTAGGCCGGAGAAATTTTTTGTGCTGTCTGTAAATACTTTTGTTTAAAATCTTCAGCCACTTCCAGCAGCATGGCAACTTTGGCATCGCGGCTTACCAGCAGGTTGCGTAAAAATTCTGCAAAGCCATTCAATACCGTATCACCTTCAAAACCTTTCCGGTTTATTTCATCATACATCAAAAGCCCGCTGCTAAGATCCTGCTGCTGCAAAAAATCCAGCATCTTAAAATAATAATCCTCATCTAAAATATTAAGGTGCTCCAACGTATTTGAATAAGTTACCTCGCCATTGGTGAAGCTTACAATCTTATCCAGTATGCTCAGCGAATCCCTCATGCAGCCTTCACTTTTTTGTGCAATCACATGCAGGGCTGCCTTATCCGCTTTTATTAATTCCTTATCACAAATTTCCTGCAGGTGTTCTACTGTATCATTATTGGTGATGCGTTTAAAATCAAATATCTGGCACCTGCTTAAAATGGTAGGAAGTATTTTATGTTTTTCTGTAGTAGCCAAAATAAAAATGGCGTAGGGTGGTGGCTCTTCCAGCGTTTTTAAAAAGGCATTGAAGGCAGAGGAACTCAGCATGTGTACCTCATCTACAATATACACTTTGTATTTACCGGCCTGCGGAGCAAAACGAACCTGCTCAACCAGGCTCCTGATATCATCTACTGAGTTATTGCTGGCTGCATCCAGTTCATGTATGTTTAAAGAAGTGCCGGCATCGAAAGAAATACAACTGTTGCAAACGTTACAGGCTTCGCCGTCTTTTGTCTGGTTTTCGCAGTTGATTGTTTTTGCCAATATTCTGGCACAGGTAGTTTTACCTACACCCCTTGGGCCGCAAAATAAAAATGCATGCGCCAACTGATTATTTTTAATGGCATTTTTTAAGGTAGTGGTAATATGCGCCTGCCCTACCACGGTTGAAAAATTCTGCGGCCTGTATTTACGTGCTGAAACGATAAATTTTTCCATTGTTGCAAATTACGGTTAATCCCGTTTTTTTAGAAGGAAAATTATTACACATCTCCTCTTTGTGATAACATTTACTACGCATGTTGCAAAGTCAATTCTTTTTCCAATTTGAATAATTCATCACTCACTACTGTCCGGTAGTTTTTTAAAATAATGATTGCTGATTACTAATAATTATAGTATCGTCTTTTTCAAACAATTTTTTGATTGCTGTTTTTTCGAATAAACTGATGCTTAGTATTTGCAATATCTGATTCATACTTGGTTTGAGATTTAATTCCTTTTTAAGAATAGCGATTATTAAGTAGTCGCATACTGCAATCCATTTTTGTACCTTAACCGCATTTTCATTATTGCCATAAAACTTTTTAATCCGCAAATTCTGCTTAATCCATTTAAAAAATAATTCAACATTCCACCTTTCTTTATACAACCTGGCTATTGTAAAAGATTTGACAATAAGATTGTTGGTTAAGAATATTAATTTCTTTCCGGTTTCTTTATCAACATACTCAATTCTTCTAATTATTTTAGGATACCCTTTCGCTGTATAGTATCCTGTTAATTCAACCAGTTCATCTTTTATAATTCCACTTTTGATAGCTCCCTTTTTTATTTTAATTACAACATAGGCCATATTTACTTTAGCCCTTGTTACAAAAAAAGCTTTTTCCATTTCAATTCTATACAACCTTTTGTATGATACATATCCTTTGTCTAAGAGATAGTATGCGCCTGGCTTGTAATTGAGTTGATCCAGAATCTTAACATCATGTACACTACCATCTGTTATGCTTATAAACTCAGGTATAGAACCATCTATATTTAAAAGCACATGCATTTTAACTGCACTCTTTGTAGTTCGGAATTTTGCCCATTGAAAAAGCTGCAGGCATAAATCAATTGTTGTACTATCAAATGCATAAATTATTGTTTCTAATTCTTCACATAACTTATTGTCATCTTTATAAAGAGGCAATGCCTTTTTGATTAAAACCTGTGCATAGTCAGCATAAATCCTCCAGTCTCTATCTCTGTTGGCATCTGCCAAAGTACTCTTTGTAATACGGCTTTTAATTCCACAATGATATAATTTAGACCCTACACTTTCCAGGCAATATTCAATGTCTCTCAAACTTTCCCGATAATAGAATTGAGCAAAGCTCATTACTAAAAATTGCTCCCAGCAAGTGAAAGTCTTTACACCTAAATTACCTTGGTAGTGCTTGACACATAAATCAAAATCATACCAATAAACTGTTTCAAACAACTGTGCGAAAATATATTTACCTTGATTCATTGCTAAATCTAATAGTAAAAAATCGCCTTTTAGTTCAAATCGTCAAATAATTAAAATCGCTAAAAAGTATAACATCACTGCGTTTTACAACTTTTATAAAAAATCTACCGGACAGTAGTGTTCATCACTCATAATTCATACTTCACAATTTACAACATCGGGTGCCTTTTAAATTCTTTAGTCCTGTCAAATAAATAACGGTAAGTTGTAAGGTTGCGGCTGCGAAAAGTTTCTCCCAAACTTTCAGCGATGTTAATCATTTTAGGATTAAAATCGCCTATCCACTGCATTTCATATTCTGTATAAGAAACAGCAGCTGTTTGTATAAGTTTGGCAGACTCTACCACAATAAAAGCATCTATACCTTTTCCCTGCCACTCAGGTACAACGCCAAATACAATACCGC
>JAYWAU010000528.1:0-3070 GCA_043782265.1 Ferruginibacter sp.
ATGCATAAGTATCAAAATCAGACCTTCCCTTTTCTTTTTCAGATTCTGAATTGTAACCGCTGAGGAAATGAAGAACCGTTATATCTGCATTGTACAGCTTTGCCATAGCAGCAACCAGCGTTAAAGCCTGCTTATCGGTAGCCTGGTAGTTGGTAGCAAAAACAAATTGTTGGGGTTCTTCCAATTCATATTTTGCAGGAACCAGCAGCACCGGTAAATCCGATTTTTCTATCACCCTTGCAGCTACGGAACCTATAATTGTTTTCTTTAAACCGCTTGCTCCCTGGGTACCCATTACTATCAGGTCAATATGGTTATGTTCTGCAAAACCAAGAATATTATCAATCAATGGCGAACGGCCAACGATGGTTGAAACAGCAACTTCATTTGAATCTCCAGTTACTTTCTTCTTAAGCCGTTGCAGTCGCTTTACAATATTTGCTTCGTTTTGAGTGTTGTACTGTTCCCTCGTTTTTTCAGTACCTATAAAAGTGCTTTGCACCGGTATATAAGTATGATATAGGATAACTGTAACCTTAGCTTTTGTTGCTATATCCAATGCAAAGCGAAATGCTTTTTCAGCAGTAGGGGAAAAGTCGGTTGGTACTAATATTCGTTTCATAAATTCGTTTTTATTTTTAACCAATGCGGTAATCAAATTTTACTTTCCTATTTACCCGGAATAACCAGCAAAGGGATTTTTGTATGATAACTCATCCGTTCTGTCATGCTGGGATGAAAGATCCTGTTCCAAAAACCACGTTGATAAGTAACCATTGCCAGTATGTCAATTTTGTTTTCTTCAATATGCTTTTGCAAAGTTTCCTCAAACTCCATCCCATAAAGATGCGTTGCAGTAAGTGTTTCTTCTTTATACTGTTCTTTCAGCAACTTTTCATATTTTGGCGTTTTACGGGTATGCTCCAGAAAGATTTCTGCGGTATCATCATCCTCATCTGTCATTACAGCTACATGCACCTGCGTCATATACAAATCAGCCAGTTCAAATACAAAATCAAGTATGGCAGGTTCCTTTTCAAAATGGTTGGTGGCCAGTAAAAGCATCTCCGGTTTCTTCCATTCGTAAAAAAAAGGAATTACCATTAACGGCACTTTGGTTTTACCAATTACTGCGGCTGTTTTACTACCCCACAGCTTTTCTTTGATTGGGCCTGCACCTAATGTTCCCATTACAACAAGGTCAATGTTCAATTCTTCTGTTGCCTGAAGTACTGCATCAATTAATGGAGTTACAGATACATGGGTATTCACTACAACTCCTTCCGTTTCTTCAATCAGCTTTTTAAGTTCTGCTAATTTATTATGTACCTCATCCAGCAGGGATTGGTTAAACTCTTTGTTAACCCCCATATAATCTGTGTAAACATTACCATTCATTTCAAACACATGAAGCAGGGTTACTTCCACCGGAAGATATTTGGCTGATTGAACAGCAAAATCAATTGCATTGTTAGCGCAGGTAGAAAAGTCGGTTGGTACTAATATTTTTTTCATTGTTCAATACTTTAGTTGTTATATAATTCATTTGAAACCTTAAATCTTTTTAATCAACGCTTTTAACCGCTCATGTTCCTTTGGGGTAAGCTGGTGCAGCATCAGGTATTCTAAAATGCACATCAGGCTTATTACTCCCACAAAAATGTTCTGCTGCATTACCGGGTAATTACGGTACGGAAAAGCAACCAATGTTTTAAAACCTTTTTCCACACCATCATCTGCATTGAAAAAAATAAGGTTTTCTTTCATCAGGTTTTTCACCGGCAGGGAATAATTTTTTTCTGCCGCTTCATTAATGATACGCATACGGTGGATGGTACCGATAGGCTTGCCGCCTTCCATTACCATAAAGTGTTTGGCATGGTTGGTCATCAGCTTACCCATCACTTCCTGTATGGTGCTATGCGATTGTAAACTCTGGTAATCATTTACCACTACTTCGCCAAATGTTACTCCTTTTATTAAGGAACGGAGATGTAGTACATATTCTTCCGATTGCACTGCTGTAAAAATCAGGAAGCTTATAACAACCAATAACAGGTTGACATAAATAACAGCAGCTACAAAAATTGCCGCAGCAAGAATTTTGCCTGTTACAATAACAATGCTGGTAGCTTTAAAATAATTCATCTTTAACCCAAGTATGGCTCTCAGGATCCGTCCGCCATCCAGCGGAAAAGCAGGGATGATGTTGATAGCAAAAAGTCCCAGGTTAACCAAATGAAGTTTGTACAGCAAATCAGTTTCATGGATAATATCAAAATGACTTACTACGTTCCAGATTGGTTCATGAGCTTGTATAAATGGCAGCAATAAACCTGCTATGGCAAGATTTGCCAAGGAGCCGGCCATACTTATCAGTAATTCTTCTTTCGGGTTTTTAGGAAAATTTTCATAAGAAGAAATACCCCCGGTAGGTAACAGGGTTATTTCGTTGGTACGAATGTTAAAACGCCTGGCAGTGCAGTAATGAGCCATTTCATGGATGAGAACGCTGCCAAATACCAAAACAATAAAAACCAGAGACCAGATGATTTTTTCAAATGTCACTCCATTTACCGCATTTGCCGCTATTACCCAAACCAGCACAATTAAAAACGTCCAGTGCATTTTAATTGCCATCCCTTTTATACTGATAAGTTTTATGCTTCTTTTCATTTTATTATATTTTATTATTATTCAAGCCTGCCTTGTTGTTATCAAAACAGTTCTCCTCTTATACCAGATTCACTTTGCCTGGTATATAATGCTGTGTGCGAATTGCCTGGCGCAATATTGCTGAGCAACACAATGCCTCCCAAACCTTTCAGCAAACCCGTTTCAGTAATTTCAATCCGGTTGCCCCTGCCTAAGAATTTTTCAATTTGATGTAGCAACTCGTCCGCTATCTTAAAGAAGGTATTGCATGATATATTTATATTGGGGTTTTGCAGTTGCCGTTTTAATCTTTTATCAATAAGCAGTAAGCCATCTGTACTTTTTCGTAAAGCCTGCAACACGGCTTCAATGTTGGACACAAGTGCATTGGCCTTTTGCGCCAGCAGTACACGGC
>JAYWAU010000529.1:0-3068 GCA_043782265.1 Ferruginibacter sp.
GCACGTTGAATTAATTGGAGAAAAGCGCAGTAAGCGACTGGTGGCTTACCTGCAGGATGATACAGGCGAAATGGAACTGGTATGGTTTCAGGGAATACACTGGGCAGAAAAATTATTATCTGTAGGTCATCATTATTTAGTGTTTGGCAAAGTGGGATTTTTTATGAGCAAAGTGCAGATCAATCATCCCGAAATTGAATTGTACACGGCAGAAAAGGCAGGCGGTAAAAAATTCCTTGAACCTATTTATTCATCTACAGAAAAACTTAAAGTAAGAGGGTTAAATGGAAGAGCATTTGCAAAATTGACTTATGCCTTGTTACAACAATTATCACCCAAAGACCTGCCTGAAAATTTACCTGATTCTATAATTAAGCAATACCGCTTTATATCCCGGTGGGAAGCTTTCTGCACCATTCATTTTCCGGCATCAGAAGAAATGTACACCCATGCCCTAAGGCGGTTAAAATTTGAGGAATTGTTTTTTGCTCAATTGCGATTGGGCCTTATCCGTAGTACCCGTCATCGGTTTAGCAAAGGATGGGAATTTAATAAAGTTGGCGACTTGTTTAATACATTTTATAATACTTACCTGCCCTTTGAATTGACCAATGCACAAAAAAGAGTACTGAAAGAGATTCGAAAAGATATCGGGAGTGGCAAACAAATGAATCGTTTATTACAAGGAGATGTAGGAAGCGGAAAAACCATTGTCGCTCTCTTAAGTATGCTAATTACTGCAGATAACATTCACCCAACCAAAGGTGATTCTTTTCAATCTGTGTTAATGGCACCCACAGAAATTTTGGCGCAGCAGCATTACAACACCGTAGCTGAGTTGGTGAAAGATTTGCCGGTTTGTGTAAAACTATTAACCGGATCATCTGTTACCAAACAGCGTAAGGAAATACTAAAAGCCTGTGAGGATGGATCATTGACAATATTGATTGGTACGCATGCAGTAATAGAAGATAAAGTGCAATTTAAAAATCTCGGCTTTGCGGTAATAGATGAGCAGCATAAATTCGGTGTGGCACAGCGGGCAAAGTTGTGGAATAAGAATTCCCTGCCGCCACATATTTTGGTGATGACGGCAACGCCTATCCCAAGAACGCTTGCGTTAACTGCTTATGGCGATCTTGATTACAGTGTGATTGATGAATTACCACCGGGCAGGCAACCAATTGCAACGGTTCATCGTTTTGAAAGCAAACGCCCGATGGTAATGGATTTTATAAAAGATGAAATTAAAAAGGGCAGGCAGGCATACATTGTATATCCATTGATTGAAGAATCGGCCAAAATGGATTATGAAAATTTAATGAAGGGTTTTGAAGAAGTGAAATCTTTTTTTCCCGAACCAAAATATTGGATCAGTATGGTGCACGGCAAACAACCGGCTGTACAAAAAAATGCCAATATGCAACGGTTTGTAAAAGGGGATACAAATATTATGGTAAGTACTACTGTAATTGAAGTGGGTGTTAACGTTCCCAATGCCTCTATTATGGTAATTGAAAGTGCTGAAAAATTTGGGCTTTCTCAATTACATCAGCTAAGGGGAAGGGTGGGAAGGGGCGGCGAAAAAAGTTTTTGCATATTATTAACAGGCAATAAAATATCAAAAGATGCTCGTGAAAGATTAAAGATATTGTGTGTCACCAACGACGGTTTTAAGGTAGCAGAAAAAGACCTTGAAATACGTGGCCCGGGTGATATCGAAGGGACTAAACAAAGTGGACTTTTAAACTTTAAACTTGCCAGTATAATCAACGACAGAATGATGCTGGAAGTGGCAAAAAACGAAGCTTTTAATATTATTAATATAGATCCGGATATTATAATAGCTGAAAACCTGCCGGTAAAAAATTACCTTCAATTTCAGAAGGGCAAAACGGTTTGGAGTAAAATCTCGTAAATAATGAAACGTTAAAGAAACAAACAGTCGATCTTATTGGTTATATTTTTGTACTTTGTAAAAAATTACCTCTCTTGAATTTTATTAGGAAAATAGTGCTTTATGTATCACTTGCTTTGCCAATAATTTTTATAGGCAAGGTTACTTTTGCCCAATTGCAATTTGTTGAAAATAAGGGGCAATGGGATAACAGGGTAAACTTTAAAAGCGATATTTCTACAGGTGCCATATTTCTGCAAAGAAATGGATTTAGTGTTGTGCTGCATAACACGGATGATTTGAAAAAGTTTTCAGATCACATGCATGGTCATCTTAATACAGACAGTAATTCCAGCATTGCAAAAACAAGTAACAGCAGACTAGTACTTCCCAACAATGATAACTATGTTATTCACTCCCACGCATACCGGATAAATTTTTTAGGTGCCTCAAAAAATGTACAAGCTCAACCAGACAAAGCTTTGGATAGCTATAACAATTATTTTATTGGCAATGATAAAAGTAAGTGGAAGGGCGGATGCAAAATTTACCAGGGTGTTACCTATGCTAATATCTATCCCAATATTGATGTAAGGTATTATACAGATGCAGGTACTTTAAAATATGATTTGATAGTGCACCCAGGTGGAAATATTGATAATATCGCTTTGCGGTATGAAGGGGTAGATAAACTTGAAATTAAAAATAAAGAACTTGTTATTGGAACTTCTGTAGGTGATATAAAGGAATTATACCCGTATACTTACCAGGTTGAAAAAACCGGGAGAACTACTGTTGATTGCAAATATGTGATGAAAGACAATGTGGTGAAATTTAAAGTGAAAAATTATTCCCCCGATGCCACTATTATAATTGACCCTACTTTAATATTTGCTTCTTTCACAGGAAGCAGTACCGATAATTGGGGATACACAGCCACCCCCGGACCAGATGGAAGTTTCTATGCTGGCGGGATTTCTTTCGGAACAGGTTACCCGACATCAACGGGTGCTTTTGATGAGTCCTATAATGGAGGAACCCAGGAAGATTCCAATGGACCGTATGATATTGCTATTATAAAATTATCTCCAGATGGCGTAAAGAGGATGTACGCTACTTACCTTGGGGGAGCAACAGCTAATGAACAGCCGCATAGTATGATCGTTGATGC
>JAYWAU010000530.1:0-3064 GCA_043782265.1 Ferruginibacter sp.
GCGCATCCAAATCTATCCGCCACATGGGCGTAAATAAAACAGTCAATAATCCAATGGCACAAATAAATAGCAATACCCTTGTAACAATGGATAGTTTATGATTTTTCATACAAACAAATTGAAATAAAAAGAATGGAAAAAGCAGTTGAAGGTTAATAGTTGAAGGTTGATAGTTTGTTTATCATAACTGTAATACTCTTTAAACCTTCAACTATCAACCTTCAACCATCATCAACTATAAACCTTCAACCACCAACCCCCAACTATTCTAAACTTTTTTTTATAAAACTATTTCTTAGCAGTACTATCAGCTTTTGGCATGTTAGTTCCTGTACTGAAGGAAATTGGCACATTGCTTCCTGCCGGTGATACTCTTACATAGCCCGACATTTCCTGGTGCAAAGCACTACAAAAGTCTGTACAATACATTGGTGAAATACCCACTCTGTCAGGTACCCATTTTAAGGTGCTAGTTTCTCCTGGCATTATAAGTAATTCAGCATTTGCCGCACCTTTAATTGCAAAGCCATGTGGTACATCCCAATCCTGTTCAAGATTTGTTACATGAAAATATACTTCATCGCCCATTTTTATCCCTTCAATATTATCAGGCGTAAGATGAGAACGAATGGCGGTCATATACACATGTACTTTATTTCCTTCTCTTATTACCTTGGTAGCACCCTCTCCTTTGGCAACATAAAGATTTGCATTTTCTTCAATCTTATAAAACTTAACAGACCTGTCACGAATCACACTTGCTGCAACTGCTTGTGCATAGTGTGGTTCGCCAATTGTTGGAAAGTCCAGTATCAGCTGCATCTTATCTCCACTGATGTCATAAAGTTGCGCACTTTGCGACAGTTCGGGACCTGTTGGCAGGTAACGGTCTTTGGTAATTTTGTTATAAGCGATTACATATTTGGCGTTTGGTTTTTTTGTATCGCCACCAGGAATACAAAGGTGACCAACAGAATAATAAGTAGGCGCTCTATCTAAAACTTTTAAATCTTTAATATTCCATTTTACAATTTCAGATGATACAAAGAAAGAAGTAATGGCATTACCTTTTCCATCAAACTCTGTATGCAAAGGGCCAAGACCTGGTTTTTTAACTTCGCCATACAAAGCAGCTTCATACTTAATTACGGGGATACCTTCATAATCACCTTCGTAAGCTTTATCCGCAATCGCCTTCTGAATTTTATCAAAACTAAATACAGGAATCAGGGCAGCTAATTTTCCACTACCAACAATGTACTCACCAGTTGGGTCAACATCACAACCATGTGGTGATTTGGGGCATGGAATAAAATAGCAAATATCTTTCAGGTCTTTTGTATCAAGCACGGTTACTTCTGTCCTTATTTCCGAGGTTGCTGTATGCGTTTTTTCATCATACACATTGTGCGCATATTTTACAGATTGCTTTCTTCCTTTACCTGCTTTCAGATATTCTTCTGCCTTCTTCCAATTTACTGCCATAATAAAATCTTTATCACGTTTGGACGCATTTACTTCCAGCAAAGTGTTGGCTTGTTCCGTATTATAACAGCTAAAGAAAAACCATCCATGCGATTTACCTTTGCCTGCATGACTTAAATCAAAATTTACGCCGGGGCATTGTAATTGAAAGGCAATATCCATTTTCCCATCTTCCTTACCAACACTGATAAAGCTGATGGTTCCTTTAAAATTTTGCTTGTAAGTGTTGATAGGAACATCCCCGTTTTTATCATCCGGTGGCACACTAAACCTGGTACCTGCCACAATATATTCTGAGTTTTCAGTAATAAACGGAGAAGAGTGATTACCCCCACTATTGGGCAGTTCAATAATTTCCACTGTATGAAAAGTTGACAAATCAACTCTTGCTACACGAGGTGTATTATTGGCATTTGCAAATATCCAACGACCGTCAATTTCTCCATTGGTTTGCGACAAATCCAAATGATGCTGATCATCCCACGGAATAAAACCATGAGAGGTGTTTAACATTGGTTTTGTTTCTTCTGAATAGCCATACCCTTTTTCAGGATCAACTGAAAAGATGGGAACTACTTTTAACAGCCTTCCGCTTGGTATTCCGTAAACACTCATTTGTCCGCTAAAACCACCGGATACAAAATTGTAAAACTCATCGTATTTTCCAGGCGCCACATATGCTTTGGAAGCTGCATCTCCGCTAACAGCTGATCCAACATTCTTTGGCTTGCATGAATTCATGCTACATATTAATGCAAGAGCAGCCAGCGCAGATGCATATTTTTTAAATGGGTTCATTATTGATAGATTTAAATTGATTGTTTATTGGGTTGCATAGTAAATAGTGAGTAGTGAATGGTGAAATATATTCCTTTCTACAACCTTTTGCCAAATACAAAATGTACCCGCTTCATTTATTCAGCATTGACCATTCACCATTGACTTATTTTACTCCATCATTCTTACGCATAAATTCAAGTAAGTTTCTTGCGTCATCATCTGATAAGCTTTGGTTAGGCATACGCACAAGACATATTTCCAATTGAGCCTGAGCTTTAGGATCTTTATTGATCATTGCATCCGTGTTGGTAATAAAATTCATTATCCACTCAGGTGCATGACGGGATGTAACGCCTGTCCATCCAGGTCCAACCAACTTTTCGTCAGTAAGTTTATGGCAGGCACCGCATTTTACGTCGTACACTTTTTTACCACCTTCAGCTTTGGCTGCATCCAGGGATGCACCTAACTCAACTTTAGTAAACTTACCCTCCCCCCTGTTAGGATCATAGTCAGGATTAGCTCCGGTGGTGCTTTCTTTGCCGGCACTTTCGGCGGGTGTAGCAGAATTAGAATTTCCTCCACCGCATGAAAATGCAATAATCCCGGTGAAACCAATAAGGCAGCTAACGATTAATTTTTTCATAACTAAAAAATTTTATTTAAAAATTTATACTGCAAGATTACAATAGGTGTTTTGCAGAAATTATGCGTTGAATCATAAAAAATAAAACCGTTCTTATTTACTGATTTTTAAGCTGCTTCAATACTTAAATCATGATTAGAATCATACTAATAT
>JAYWAU010000531.1:0-3064 GCA_043782265.1 Ferruginibacter sp.
TTGCTTTGCTGTTAAACTGGTTGATGATTAATTCAAGGTCACCGTCATTATCCAAATCAGCATAACATGCGCCATTGGAAAAACCGGGTTCAGTAAATCCCCAATCAGTGGAGCGTTTGGTAAATGTGAGGTCATTGTTATTTTCAAATAAATAATCCTGCAATGGAATAGTGGCCAATGCTTTTACAGCCTTTAACTTTTCTGCCCGCTTTGCAGATTGATTGCCCATCGGGTTATTGAGCTTTGCCTGGTAATGAATATAATCCTGGTCTCCGAGGTCACGGTAAAATCCATTGGTAACCATTAAATCTTTATCGCCATCATTATCATAATCTGCAAACAAACATGCCCAGCTCCAGTCTGTACTGCTTACATGAGAAAGAAAAGCGATGTCGCTGAAAGTTCCATCGCCGTTATTTAGTTGCAAAGCATTTCGTGTGTATTGCGGTTCGTATCCCTTTTGCAACAACAACTGAAATTTGTCATAACTGGCAGAAGGGATAATCATTTTTTTTCTATAGTTATCTTCTGGCAACATATCGAGTGTAAAAATATCAGGTAGGCCATCATTATTAAAATCAGCCACATCATTGCCCATTGAAGCAAAGCTTGTATGCTTTAAACATTCATGTATTTTATCAGTGAAGGTTCCATTGCCGTTATTGATATAAAGAATATCACTTGTTAAAAAATCATTGGAAACATATATATCCGGCCAGCCGTCATTGTTTACATCGCTGATGGCAACACCCAAACTATATCCTTCTTTTAAAATGCCTGCTTGTTTGGATACATCTGTAAAAGTTCCATTCCCATTGTTTCGGTACAAAATATCTGTACCCGGAGATTCACCGTGTTGACGGATTTCAGTGATGGTGTTTACATCATTTACCCTTTCATCCGCAGGATTGGTTATTAAAAATAAATCAAGGTCGCCATCTTTATCATAATCAAAGAAAGAAGCATTCATCGTTAACCTTGTGTCTGCAATTCCATATTTTGCCGCCTCTTCAGTAAAGGTCCCATTTTTATTATTGATGTAAAGCAAATTTGCAGAGTTGCCAAACTTATAACTGCCGGCTACATTGATGTAAATATCCAGCCAGCCATCCTGGTTTATGTCTACCATTGATACACCTGTACACCAGCGGTTCGTTATTAAACCAGCTTTTTCTGTTACATCTTCAAATTTAAAATTACCTTTATTGATGTAAAGTTTCCCAGAGTTTTCGTTCCCACTGAAATATAAATCAACCAACCCATCATTGTTTACATCACCTGCTGCAACACCGGCACCAGTATAAATATTCATGTAGTCAAGTACATTATACTTGTCATTCTCTTCCACTTTATTAATAAAATCAATTCCGGTTTGTGAAGAAGGCAATGATTCAAACAAAGTTTTTTTATGTGTACAGGAAACCAACCCTGTGACAATAAAAAATAATAATATTTTATGACGGATACGCGTCATAATTTAATTTCCCGTTTATTACCTTTATTATCGTAAATCATTAAAGACTTTGTTCCTGCTGCAACATTCAACCTTCTGCTGCTTTGTGATAAATAAGAATTGCCAAACTGAAATTCCTCTTTATACGTTTTATCATTTTTATTGGTGATGACAGCATACACATCTGCATCAGTTAATGGAATTTGCTTTGTTTGCTGGTTAACACGATAGGTTTTTAAAGAGCCTGAGTTACTGCTTACAAGCAATAACATGCTTCCATCTACAGACTGAATACTGCTGATAGCTTTGTTATCACTGGCTGTATTAAATTCTGTTCTATCTGCAACAAAAGCGCCTTTGCCATTTCCTTTCAGTATCAGCATACCCTGTGCATCATTGCGCCCTGCCTGCACTTCGGCAGCATAAGAGTTTCCTGCACACACCACATCAAGGTTGCCATCATTATCAATATCGGTACAAAGCATCCCGTAAATCGGAGCTAATTGTGCTTCCACAGGTAATGTATGTATTTCGAATTTTCCTGCTCCTTTGTTTTCAATATATGCAGTGGAAAATGTCTGGCACTTTAACACCAATGCATCTGCAATTTCCTCTTTTAAAAAAGCGTCTTTAAAACTTACTTGTGCCCACGTAGTATAATCCCTGAACCTTGCCTTCATTGCCGTCATTTGTAAATTGATATCATCCCTGGCATGAACCATATATTCAATGCCATCACTGTAATGGCAAAGAATGGGGTCAATCCTTCCGTTCTTGTCATAATCTTTTGCATACACGCAAACCGGTTCTGCAACGCTTGCTTTAAGCCAGTTATTCAAGCCTTTGTTTCCTGCTATAAAATCTATGTCACCATCATTATCAAAATCGCCTGCAACCAAACTGTTCCACCATCCTTGTGAGTTGTTAATGGTGAGTGGGGAGTTGTTTACGAGTTTGCCTTTTTCATTTTTAACAAAAGTGATTGGCATAAATTCTCCCGCAGCAACCAAATCAATCCAGCCGTCATTATCAAAATCTGTCCACAAAGCAGAAGTAACCATTCCCATATTTCCCTGTTGTGGCAATTGAGCAGCACTTACATCAGTAAACTTTGCAACACCATTTGAAACATCATTTCTCAATAAAAAACTTTTTGGTGACATTGGATATTCACCGGGGCTTACCCGCCCGCAAACAAATAAATCAAGGTCGCCATCTTTGTCATAATCAGCAGCAACAACACTTGCGCCACTATTATTCATTGCGGGCAATACATTCAATGCCAATGAAAATTTTCCTTTTCCATCATTAAGGTACAACCTGTCCTGGTAAATTACACTGCCCTTTTTTTCAGCGGTAGTGCCACCGCTTACAACATACAAATCCAAATCACCATCTTTATCAGCATCAAAAAATAAAGCACCCATATCATCAGCATGATAATCGTGAGGAAGCGGTTGCTGCAAAAATTTTCCACTTTTTTGCTGAATAAAAACAACACCATCAGAACCCGCTGCTGCACCTACGAAAAAATCATCCAAACCATCCCCGTTTATATCGCCTGCTGCAAGCCCCGGCCCTTCATGCGAGCAGGTGTGCTGCAAAATGGGT
>JAYWAU010000532.1:0-8460 GCA_043782265.1 Ferruginibacter sp.
ATTCCACTAATAACTGCATCAAATGTGCCACTGGTACGAAGCATACTTACTGCAACCAATATCCCCAGTATGTAAGGTATAATCCGGATGGCTGTATCAAATCCATTTTTTGCTCCATCAACAAAAGCGGCAAATAAATCTATCTTTTTGTACAAACCACCCAAAATAATTAATAGAAAAACAAGCAGTATCAACCCATTGCTCAGCTTACCGGAAAACAGCTGTATTCCTGCGGCATCAAGCCTGGTTACATATAAAACCAGCAACGCAATGATGGCAGAAATACCCAACACCCAACCCAATATAATTGGTTGAAATAAATTGATTTTTTGCTTAAAAGAAACAATGATCATTGCCGTCATAGTTCCAACAAATGTTACAATCATGCAGGGAAGAAAAACATCGGTAGGGTCGGATGCATGTTGTGCCGCCCTTACAGCAATTACACTAACAGGGATTAAATTTAAACCGGCTGCATGTAAACAAAGAAACATGATTTGCGAATTGGAAGCCACTTCTTTGTTTTGATTGAGCTCCTGTAAACTTTCCATAGCTTTTAACCCAAAGGGAGTTGCAGCATTATCTAACCCCAACAGGTTAGCCGAAAAATTCATAATCATGTGCCCCATGGATGGATGTCCTTTGGGAATTTCAGGAAAAAGTTTAGAAAAGAAAGGGCCAACAATACGGGACAACAACCTTATGCCACCCGCCTTTTCAGCTATATTCATAAAGCCGATAAAGAGCGCTAAAATACCTACCAGCTTTAAACAAATATCTACCGCTACCCAACAGGTTTCAATGATACCATCTACTTTAAGCGGATTTAATGGATCGCTTGCTTTGCCACTTACCATCCAGGCAAAAATCTGCAAATCGCCAAAGAAAAAACATTTAATGCCCGCCACCGTTATTGCAACAATAATAAATGCCGACCAGATTCTGCTTAATGCCATAGGTTTAATTAATAATTGATAATTAATAGTTGACTCTTACTAATCGCCCTTTCATCTTCGTTTTTCACTTATCTGATTCAACATTCAACATAGCCACAAATTAGTGTTTTATACCGAAACCTGATATTTGAATGCAAACCTTACCTTTGCACCGCAAAAAGCTTTTAACCTTTGGCTTTAAGCCTTCCGCTTAACATAAACTAACAATAAAATGGCTTTAAAGGCAGGCATAGTAGGATTACCCAATGTTGGAAAATCAACTTTATTTAATGCGGTAAGCAATAGTGCAAAAGCACAGGCAAGCAATTATCGCTTTTGTACCATTGAACCCAATACCGGTTTGGTAAATGTACCCGACCCAAGAATGGATAAACTGGCAGAGCTGGTGCAACCTAACCGTACGGTGCCAACACAAATTGAAATTGTAGACATTGCAGGTCTTGTACGTGGCGCCAGTAAAGGCGAAGGATTGGGCAATAAATTTTTAGCCAATATCCGTGAGGTAGATGCCATTATTCATGTTATCCGTTGCTTTGAAGATGAAAATATATTAAGAGATGAAGGAGCTATTAATCCTTTAAGTGATAAAGAAATTATTGAAACAGAATTACAGTTGAAAGACCTGGATAGTGTAGAAAGAAAAATTGCCCGTACAGAAAAAATGTTGAAAACAGGCGATGCAAAATTGAAACTGGAATACGATGTATTGTTGAGGTGCAAAGAACACCTTAACAAGGGTAAAAATATTTTATCTATGAGTTTAAGTAAAGAAGAAAAAGAAGCCATTGCTGAAAACTTTTTACTGAGCGATAAACCTGTGTTGTATGTTGCCAATGTGGATGAAGCAAGTATGCACACCGGCAATAAATTTTCTGATGCATTGGTAGCCGCGGCAAAGGCAGAAAATGCAGCAGTAATTGTTATGACCAACGCCATTGAATCGCAGATTGCAGAGATGGAAGATCCTGAAGACAAGGCCATGTTTATGGAAGAATATAAAATGACAGAACCTGCTTTAGATAGGCTGATACATTCTACCTACAAACTATTAAATCTCTCTACCTATTTTACCGCAGGCGTACAGGAAGTAAGGGCATGGACCATCCACCACGGCTGGAAAGCACCACAGGCTGCAAGCGTTATACACACCGACTTTGAAAAAGGGTTTATTAAAGCGGAGGTAATTGCTTACGAAGATTTCATCACCTATAAATCAGAAGCTGCCTGCAGGGAAAATGGTAAACTACGGATTGAAGGAAAAGAATACATTGTGCATGATGGCGATGTGATGCACTTTAGGTTTAATGTGTAGAGATACCCCATCCCCCTTCGACAGTTGGGGAGTTATTTGGAGAGGCTGCATTTTTTGTTTGTTATAAAATATTTTTCAGTTTAAGTAGCTATGTGGTAAATTGTTGCAACTTATCTGCTGCAAGATAACATCTTGCAAGTTATCTCTTTTTGGAGTATCAGTTTTCTACTTGTTTGCTTAACCATTTCATAAGCGCTTACAATGTTTTTTGTTTCTTAAAAGCAGGATGATAAATGGTTATTCATCATTTAATCCCTTTCCATTAATAATTTGCTGCATAAATTTTTCAACCCTTGCCACCCGGGTTTTGGATTGTTTGGGGGCAGAAAAATAAAGATTGTATGCTCTTTGCCGTCCCGGTGTTAGTGCATTAAAAGCAATCTTTAAGGCAGGAATTTCAGTTAATTTATTTTGAAATTCTTCTGGAAACTGAAGTGCTTTACTCTTTTTAAAATCTACTTTCAAACCGGCTTTTTCCACTTCAATGGCTTCCTGAATGTAGGCTTTCAGGATGGGCTTTATTTTAACTATTTCCCTAACATTGGTGAACCGGATTTGGCGGGCTGCCTGCACATTCTTCGTTTGTTGAATTAAGATACCATGGGCATCATTTAGCAAGGCCCCTTTAAAAAACAACAACGCACAGTATTCTTTAAACATATGTATTAATACTGTGTTACTTTTCCCAAATAGGTAACAAGGAACACCCCATTTCAATTCTTCGCTAAGCCCACAGTCAAGAACAATCATTCTCAATTGCTCAATTTCTTCCTTCCACTTGTTGGCTTTACTAAAATAAAAATCAACCTTAGGATTCATTATACGATTTGCCATAGTAGGTTGTTTCAATATGATAAATTCAATGCAGGGTTATACTCAAAAAATCTTTTTCCCTTTGCCCGTGCTTATCAAACTCACTTGTATTGGCGCAAGGGTGTAGCGTTGGTAACGTGCGCCGGATATCCTTGTGCCATTACTGATTCCGCAAAGTAAGCATTTCCCATAATTTATATGCTTACTATTTCTTTTTGCAAACGTTCACATTATTGCGGTAGTGGGTGCATTATTATTGTTAACGCATTTGTTTTCTTGCATAAGGATAGCTAACGCTCCCATCCCGCCCTACACCCTTGCGCCAACGCAGACTTCACTTCAGTAGACCGCTTGCGCCAATGGAGGCGCCCTACCAGGCGCCGGTCAACAAACAATAACCAAAAGCCTCCATTAATATCTTTTAAATGCGGGCTTTTTCGTGAGAACTTTCGGCTATTGTTCTTAATGTGGGCAGCTCGCCTTTCTTCTACACAATTATGTCTCCTCAAAAGTTTTGATAATTAATTTTATTGATTTTAATATTGTCAAACCCACCTTATTACGACAAAACTTTGCCGTGCTACTTTATTCCCACACCTATTATAAATTCCCCGGGAACAGAATAACCATTTTCTGTTTTATATTTTTCAATAGAAGCAAGGTATTCTTCACAAGCCTCTTTTTGTACATTTTCAGGAAATTTAAAATACGCTAATGCTACCGGGCCGCCTTCAAATGCAGCTGCGCATGCGGCTTCATTTGTGCTATAGTCAAGAGAGGATTGTATTCTTTTGATTTTGCCGGATGAAAACCCTGCAAGTTCAAAATTTTTTTCAAGCACATTGTCATTACCTAAATTGAAGAACATCGGGCATACTTCCGATGAGACCCGTTTGTCAACAATCTCAAATATGTCTGCCCAGCCACAATTATCTCTCTTTCCCCAAACTGCCGCAATACAGATGCCTCCTTTTTTCAAAACACGGTACATTTCTTTCAATGCATTTACTGGACTTGGCGCATACATTAACCCCAAAGCACAAATAGCTACATCAAATTCTTCATCATTAACTTTTAATTCTTCAGCATCCATTCTTTCAAACCTGATATTGCCGATGTTATTTTCTTTCGATGTTTTAGCAGCAAGCTCTACCATTTTTTCCGAAATATCAGTGCCCAGCACAAAGCCATTGCTGCCAGTTGCTGCTGCTGCTCTAAAGCTTATAAGTCCTGTGCCGCAGGCAATGTCAATAATTTTTTGCCCTTGTTGAATGTTGGCACAATCAAACAATAAGTCATGCGCAGGTTTTAGTTGCTGCTGCCATGAATTTTCGTAATAAGCGGCAGCTTTATCCCATCCATAGCGCTGCACACGTCTTTGTAATGCTGGTTCCATTAGTTATTAATTTTAGCGGGTACAATATTTATATTTCTTACACATTTTTGCGCTCTTGAAAACACATCAAGATAGGGACTGTGTTTATCGCCTTCATCCAGCATCTGTATGATTTTTTCTTCCGGTGCATCGCTTTCAACGGTTACGGTATATCGCACTTCAAGATAACCCGGAGGAATATTTTTATCTGCCGTGCCTAACAAAGCGCCATCGTCAAAATCAGCCTGAACTTCTACTTCTAAATTTTTAATGGGGATGCTTAATTCCGCGGCTTTCATCATGTAGCCAATGGCAAGGCAAGAACCAAGCGCTGCCCTTCCATACATTCCGGGTGTAGGAGCAGTATTATTACCACCTATTCCTTCAGGCATATCAACAGAAAACTTCCACTTGCCTTCATTAATTTCGAAGGTTAGCCCATTTACCATGCGTACTTTAGAAATGGCCGTATCTCTTCCCATTGCAGGTTTCAGGGTAAATGCCTTTTTGCATCTTTCCAAAGCAATCTTAATTTTTTCTGCATCTTTCATAATAAACATTTTAAAGCTTGAATGTGCCAAGGTGGCTGCCAACATTCTGCATTTGCGAAGGGCGGAAGTTCAAAGCTGGTCCAGCCCGGCGCCGATGCTTAATTGAAAATGTAAAACACAATTTAATAACTAAAACTCAATAGCAAATGTGCAGCCCGAGCCAATGCTCCCACTATGGTTTTGCTGAAGTTTTATTGTCCGGCCCGGCTTTTGCAAACCCAATGTCCTGCATGTGCTTCTTTCGTCATTTAACTGCCATTACTAAAATTGTAATCGTTAAAATACCAAGAAGCAAAAAAGCAATGGTTCTTATCCAATTGGTTGAAAGCAGCAGTTTAACTTTTGCCACGTCATAGCCTGTTTTTGCCATATCATCCTGAATCTTTCGTTGCCATTTAAATGTTGAAATAAATGCTATAATATTTAAAGCCAAAGAACAGGTAGCTTCAAAAGTAGTCATAAAAACAGGGCGGATAAACATTAAAATAATGCTTAAAATTAGCATTAACATCCCTGGTATAATTGCTGGAAGAAGCGCTGCTTTATTATTAGCAGTCATGTAACTTTTAAAATCTTCTTTGCCAACAAATGGATAAATGCCATAATGCTGCACCTGCAAACTCATCATGTTGCCTGCATTGTAAGTTGCAAGAAAGGTGTATACGCCGTAAATAATCATTTCCATACGAGATTTTTAAATGATGGTGATTTAAAATTTATCCCTATCCAATTTTTAAGACTTAGCAAATTTGGGAATTCCTTCCTTGTTGAATCGATATCTTCCTGAGTAAAAGAGCTTTTTTCATTCATCCATTTAAACATTTTATATAGACCTTTACCTAAGAATAGTCTTGTTATAAGTGCAGGCAGCTTTTGATATTCAATTTGTATGTTCAGCATATTAGAAAATGTATCGGCAACTTCCTGAGTGCTCAATTGTTCTGCGGCCAAAGGAATTGTTTTGCCTAAGTATTCATTACTATGTAAAAATATTTTTGCAGCAGCTTTACCAATATCTTCTGCTGCTATGTACTGCTGTATTGTGTCACTATTAATTGGCTGCACAAGTTTTCCTTTTAGTATATTCTTTTTTACTTGCGGTATTAGAAAATTTTCATAAAGTGAAGTAGGTCTTATAATGGTGAATGGCAACCCGGTTTGTTTAATATAGTTCTCAATTTTGTGTTTACTTTCCATATGAGGAACTCCTGTATTTAGATTTGCACCAAATACCGAAGAGTACAAAAAATGCTTCACGCCAACCTCTTTTCCAAGTGTAGCTAATGTAGTCCCTTGTTTAATTTCTTTGTCAACTCCATTTTGAAAAGTTTGAACACTAAATATTCCTTCCACATTTTTCAAATGTTCCCGGTAAGTATCAGGATTATTTAAGTCACCTTTTATTAGCTCAATGTGTAGCTTTTTTAACTTTACTGCGTTTGCTGAGTTTGTGTTTCTTGTGAGTATTTTTACAGTAAAGCCTTGCTGTGACAAATTTCTTGCAACCGCACCACCTTGATTACCGGTTCCTCCTGTTACAAAGATTATCTTGTTATTTGTCATGGTTTTTAGTTTATAATAGTGTTAGTAACATAAAACCCCATCTGGCGCAGGTGTCCTTCTCCTGTGCCTTCTTGTTACTGATCTTCCATGCGGCAACTTTTTATTACCAGATAGTAGTAAAGTGCTGACACTGGAAACCCAACCCTGCAAAACCATCGCCTCATTCCAGCGCCTATTATGATTTCGTTAGCTTACCAGACTGAGTGAAACTCCCCTTGATTACTCGACTATGGGCATGTTTTACTTTTCCGAATAATTCCAAATCCAATTATTTTCAAACTTATTTATTCGTCCTAAGCCGGGGAAGTCAAAATGGAATGCATTCACAAGCATATTTTCTTTATAAGCTAATTCAAGAAGTTTAATTCGGGATTGCTTTGCTTTTTGATGTTCCCAATCATAGTTGGTTTGCCAATCTAATCTCTCAATGTGAAGTGGATGGAGAAAAGCATCTGAAATGTATAATAAATTTTGATTTTCAGAATGAATGGCTAATGCTATCTGTCCCGGAGTATGCCCATGGGCTTCCACTGCTGTAATACCAGGCAACAGATTGACAAAATCCCCCTTAAATAAATGCAGATTCAAATTTTTAAGAAGCGTAATGTTCTTTTCAATAAAGTATTTAAACAAAGCTGGCTGTGTATCTGATTGTGATGAGTGCCAATAATTCCATTCGTCTTCATGCATATGAAACTGTGCATTTGCAAAATTCAACTTGCCATCCTCGGTAAATAGGCCTCCAATATGGTCGGGATGAAAATGTGTAACAATGACATCAGTTATATCCTCCTTTTTAATATTTTCTTTTTGCAATAACTGGTGCAACCTGCCTTGAAACACATACGAATTGTCTCTGAAAATTAAAGGCTTTTCTAAAAAACCTATACCCGTGTCAATAAGCACTTTTTTATCTTCAAATTGAAGCAAGAGGGCCATAAAAGGCGAGGGTATGTTGTCGGGGTTTATATGATATTTCTTTAGCGATTGGTTCAACTCCTCTTCACTTGCATTAATGAAGAAATCCTTAGCAACGTATTTAAACATCAAGTCCCGGAATAAGGTGCAATCCAATTTTCCAATCTTAATTTTAACAACTTCATCATTCATGAGAAAAGTTTTATTGAAGATATTAAATTGATTGATGTTAATTAAGGGAAGTGCCCCAATTAAAGTGCCACTGCTTTTTAGAAAGTTTCGTCTTTGCATTGGATTAAGGTTTGAGTTATATAAAAATTGACCATAACGGTTCGAGGCCTTGCAGTTGGGGAATTGACCACCTGTCCCCCAAAAACCGAAACTAAATTTACAACTAAAAGCCGAAGTTTAAAACCACTGTTCGGCAGAATTCCGTCCGCCAAATATGAAGCTGGGATATGCACTGCAGTTTTATTGTATTATACCAACCCCATCTGGCGCAGGTGTCCTTCTCCTGTGCCTTCTTGTTACTCATCTTTCATGCGGCAACTTTTTATTACCAGATAGTAGTAACGTGCTGACACTGGAAACCCAACCCTGCAAAACCATCGCCTCATTTCAGCGCCTATTATGATTTCGTTAGCTTAATACACTCATGCACCAGACTGACTGATAAGTTTACACCAACCACGGAAGCTGATAGTTTTTCCACTTATTGGCTATTTTTGTTGTCTGGCACAAGGATAGCTAACGCTTCCATCCCGCCCTATACCTTTGCGCCAACGCAGACTTCACTTCAGTAGACCGCTTGCGCCAATGGGGGGCGCTGTACTCCTTTCGTCAACGTGCAATTGCCTATATTCTGTCGAGTAGCCAATCTTCAAAATTTTTAATTGTGTAAAATATTTCATCTGGTGTCAACTCTTGCAGTTTTTCCGGCTCAGCAGTGTCTGCCCATGCAGCAGCAACAAC
>JAYWAU010000533.1:0-8458 GCA_043782265.1 Ferruginibacter sp.
GTGCAGGTATCAGGAAAATAGGTTCCTTATAGAAAATGAGCAACTGGAGAAAAAAATAAGGCCGGATAGAAATCCAGCCCGCATTAAAATCCAATATCCTATGAAAAACCATTTATTAAACGCAGATTTTTAAATTAAATTGTATCGTTGCTTAAACAGTTTTCTGTGCAACTATCTTACAATAATTGTAATATTATTTAGTCCCATTTAGTTATGATAATTATATTTAAACATACGATTACATTTTTTTCCGAGCTTAATAAATTTGTTGCTTCTGTTATAAATACGCCCATTTCATTAAGGCATTATAAAGCTTTTTTATAAACTTTCACTTACAAATAAGAATGCGCAAACAATAAAGTGTTTTAAATAATAGGAAGAAAAAATGCAAGCGAATTTTCTTCCTATATAGTTCTATTGTTACCCTATATAAAAATTAAAAGACACTGCCTAAATCCTTTTATTATATTCACGCACTGATTATTTCCTCAAAAGATTTTTTTAATTTCTTTTAGAATTATCTTCTATATTTACATACGAAAATTATCGTATTATGACATTGATTAAAAATACTAAACCTACAGAAGGTGAACTTGAAATTTTACAGGTTTTGTGGGATCGACAATCTGCAACTGTCAGAGATGTGCATGATGAGCTATTAAAGCAAAAAGATTCAGGATATACTACAACACTCAAACTAATGCAAATCATGTTTGAAAAAGGGTTAGTTACCAGGGATAGCACTAATAAGACACATATTTATCAACCTAACGTAAGTAAAGAAAAAACTCAAAATTTGTTTTTGAATAAAATGATCAATACCCTCTTCTCCGGTTCGTCTGCACAATTGGTTATGCAGGCATTGGGAAACCACAAAACATCAAAAGAAGAGCTCGATGAAATACGAAATTATTTAAATAGCATTTAAGAAACTGTGTTATGCCAATAACCTTTTTTAGTAACGCCTATTTTTTACAATCACTAGGCTGGGGAATTGCCAATAGTTTTTGGCAGACTGCAATATTATGGTTGCTATATCAGGCAATTACTGGTATTGATAAGCGATTGCCCGCAGTAATAAAATACCATCTTAGTCTGGCTCTTTTGGCCTTATCATTTATCTGGTTTTTTGTAACTCTTGTTACTAATTACAAAATACTTTTGAATAATGCTCCAGCAAATGCAATAACAATATGGCTCTTTCAATTTCAACAGCAAGCTAAAATCCTTTCCTGTTTAGCTATCATTTATTTTGTATTACTAACTTACTATACCATTCAATTCATACTTCATTATTTCAAAAATCGTTTTGTCCGCATTCATGGATTATCTAAACCGCCTTTGGATATACGCTTGTATGTTACAAATACTGCATTTCATTTGGGCATTAAAAAGAAAGTAAGTGTTTGGCTATCCAAACATATTGAAGTGCCTTCAGTTACAGGCTTCTTAAACCCCATTATTTTATTGCCTTTTTCCATTATAAACAATCTTAGTACTGAGCAGGTAAACGCTATATTGGTTCATGAATTAGCACATATCAAAAGAAATGATTATCTGCTAAATTTTATACAATGCTTTCTTGAGTTAATCTTATTTTTCAATCCTTTTGCAATTTTCCTCAGCAATTCAGCAAAAAAAGAAAGAGAAAATTGTTGTGATGACTGGGTGCTTACTTATCGATTTAACACGCTAGAATATGCAAAAGCATTATTAGTATTAGAGGAACAACGACAACATTTACCATTGACATTAGCTGCAACTAGTAATAACAAACTATTATTACAAAGAATAAAAAGATTTGTCAATACTTCAACACCAGAAACGAATACAAATTTTTTACACAGATGTAAGTTGCTTGGTGTTAATATATTTATTCTATGCGGAATATACTTTGTTGTGCCTTCATACGATTATAATAATTCCCGAAATAAACACATGATTGAAGATATTAGTAATATTTTACCGATTCAATCAAATAAAGTACTGCAAAAAAAGCACCTAAAACAGGATATTCCTTCACCAATAATTGTTGAAAAAGGAGTAGCTAAATTAGCTTCAAAAAAAGTAATCGCAAGGCCTACCCTCTTATCGAAAAAATCAACATCAATCAAAATAGATAAAAACGAATACCTTTTGGCATTAATAAATGAAGATGAATTATTTAATAAAAAGCAATCTCCAGAAGTTTTACCGTCTGCTATTGTAAACCAGAAAAAAGATAGTCTACAATCTGTTTTTGTAAAAGTAGAAGAAGTACAATCCGGAAAAGAACAAACTAATATTTACTATTTTAATTTAAAAGATGATAATGGCAAAATTGAAATTAAGCCTTTGCTTATTTTAAAAAAAATGAAGGTTGAATACAAAAAAATAGGTACGAAAAAATTGAATTTCACAAAACACATAGTTGGCAAAAAACGAATTTCAACATAATTAATTTGCTAAGATAGTTATTGCTTTATTCTACAAAAAAAGAAGATAGAAGCATAAAATAACAAAAGACCCGATAGAAATCGGGTCTTTGTTTACGAACCTAAATCGGTTCTGTAACCCCCAAAGAAAACATCTTGTTTACCAAGCACAAGCTGCAAATAATCTGGAGTTGTTTATTAAACGCAGTTTGTGCTCTATTATTTTGTAGAAGAAAATATTTAGTTCAAACAATCTCACCTTGCAATCTCATCAACGCTATCAATAATATCTTTTAAAAACTTATTTTTTGATATTACTATGCAATACTACCTTCTCTAATCTTACAGGAATTAGTTCCCAATAAGATGGGAAAAGTTGAAAATATAATACCCTGTTCGTCAGATTAATTCCAAAGGTTTTCAATAATATTATGTTAAAATATGTTATCGCTTTTTTCATACTTTTTATGTTAATAAGCCGATCTGTATAAAATATACATTGACTTAATCAAAAAATTAAAGAAGATCAAATTAGATATTAAATCAAGCACTTTGCTAAATATTATTATCAATGAACTGCTAATGGAAGGGGATTTATGAAACCATTTTAACTCTTTCCAATTCAAAATTGAATATATCACTTTCAGATTTTTCAATTTCAGCGACCATAAGATACCCCAAAGATGGGAGCAAGAGTTTAAAGTTTGATGTCACTGATACCATGATAATATTTGTATTTATACCAATATGAGGCTCACTGATAAATCTAACAATCCCATTATTATTCACATTTATTTTCTCAAGGCTAATATTGGAATACGCCTGGGTAAAATCCCGGATATTTTCTATTTCAGCATTTTGAATAACTGCCGGAGCTCCTAACCAGTATATAAAATTAATCACTGAACTTGTTTGCCTTACTGCAACCATTTCGGCATCTGAAATACAAACAAACACAAAGGAGGGAAATAATGGTTCTAACAAAATCTTTTTTTTATTTCCTTTGATAGTTGTTATTTTGTTAAGGGGGTAATAATTCTCAATTTTTTTCCTTGATAATAATGTTGCCACTTTTTTTTCGCAAAGCGATTTAGTGTAAATTACATGCCATTTTTTGTTCATCTGTTAATTTTTTAAAATAAAAAAAAGCAGATTTTCAATGGATTAGATACGGTGTATTTTTTTGAAGGATATTTAACTTTGGTTTTATTAACTGGTAACAGTTTGAATGAATTTGCAAAATTTATACAAGATGTCTATTTAACAATTTACTTAAAAAGAAGACTCCATTAAAAGCAGATTTTATCATTCATTTGCTTTAATTAATTTAAGATTCTTGTTATTCCGGTCGATTTAGTACTACTCACAAAAAAATCATTCATATTAATTCTGCGTGTAAAAAATCTTAATACCAAATTTTTCTTATCCCTGATACCAAAAAAGAATACCACCATGAAGAATGTTATCCAAAAAAAAGAGGAATTAAAATATTGTGTAAGGTAATTGGAGGAAAGAATTAACAAACCTATTATCGATGCCTTGACGGCGAATGTAAAATCAATTTTCATCTCTTTGTGGTTTCAGGTTTCAAATCTTGGTTATCAGAGAAGTGGAAGACAATTCAAAAAAATGAATTATTGAGGATTTTACTTTTTGAAATTCGGATGACAGAGGTATTATTCATTTCGATTTCTGATGTAAACATACTACCGATTTTGGTAATTCCAAAATCTGCATACCGTAAATTTACTGCATAATAAGGTAAAATACTTAATTATCAGAGAATTTCGAATTAAATATGCGTATTTTGGTAGTAAATATTGAAAAAAATCTAAAGAAAATGATATTTATTTTGAAAATATTAATTGGAATTTTTTACTAAATACTTTACAATAGGGTGCTTATAAAGACTACAAATATATAGTGTATAAACCCAAATAGTATTTATTTCATGAAAAACCAGCTTAATTCTTAAAAACTATGTTCAAATTATAAAAAATAAAAACTAGTCCTAATTACGTCTTTTAAAATCTTGACTTAGAACTGTGAAATACCTTACTCTATCGCAATTCTTAAAAATCAATATTCCCAATCATTAAAATGTTAATCGCCCTTTCTATTCAAGTAATTTAAAATTTACATTTTCTCAAAAAAAAATAAAGAGACAAAGAGCGATAATAAAATGATACTGTTTTTCCAATAAAAAGAAGTTATTATATTGTAATATAAATACATCTATTTTTAAAAAATAGATGTTATAAAATGTGCCATTATGACAAAATAATAAAATATTTTTCTTTTATGCCTATAAGCCATTTAAAATCCATTCTAACATCAACTATACTATAAATAACATACGCATACCTGCTATCATTTAAAATCAAATTTATAAAATTTAACATCGGAAACAATTAAAAAAGTAATATAACATTTTATATAAAATATTAATTTAATTCTTTTACATAAAATATTGATTATCTTATAATTATAACATTTTTATTAATAAATATTTAATTTTATAAAATTAGATTAAAAATGATATTATGAACATTTAAAAGTTCACAAAAAATTAAACTTATATTCGTATTATACTTCATAAATATATCTTAATTAAATACTTATATATTTTATAGTAATAAATTTTTATTAGTAATTAATATTGACTCTTTTTTATTCCTGCTTAAAAAAAACTAATTAATTTAGTCAAAAATTAATACTCTATAATTCCATATTTTTTTGGGTATTAGTCATATCTTTCCAAAAAATTTAAACAGGTAACAGTTTCATGCATTTAAAACACCTTCCTACCCTACTCATATTTTTATTCCTGACAAATTTGCTTACTTCCTGCATTGGTCCAAAAGAATTAGAGTATCGTGAATTTAAAAATTTAACCATTGAAAAAATGGGATTCTCTTCTTCTGCCATTAAAATGGACCTGATATATTATAATCCAAATAACTTTGGCCTTGAGTTAAACAGAATGGATTTAGATATATTTATTAATAATAATTACCTGGGGGAAACTTCGCAGGATTACCAGATATCTATTCCCAGGAGAGAAGAATTTTCGATACCGATTAAGATTGATGTAGATATGAAAAATTTACTAAAAAATGGTTTTACTACTTTTTTAAATAGTGAGGTTACAATAAAGGTTACGGGAACAATAAAAGTTGGTAAATTAAATGTGTTTAAAAGTTTTCCAGTTAACTATGAAGGTAAGCAGCAATTCACTCTATTTTAGGCATAAAAAACCACCCATAGGGTGGCTTTAAAATATTTATTCTTTCTTATTGTGGTTCCTTATTAGTAGTATTTATAGTTCCTTCTGATTTTTTACAACATTTAGGTAATTTTTTATAAGCTTCTTCGTCTGCTGTAACATCGTCTGCATCATACCCTGCATTTGCTATTGCAGTTTTTAATTGCTCTATATTATTTCTATCTGTCAAATAAGTAACCGTTGTTATTTTTTTCTTGTAATCAACTTTAACCGACGATACGCCAGGTTCCCGTTTTAAATAATTTTCTATTCGTTCTTTACAATTTTCGCACTGTGCTGTTGGTGTTTTAATAACTACTTTTTCTACCTCTTTTTGTTGGGCAAAACTTAAGGTTACCAAGCCTACAAGTAATAAAAAGGTCAGTTTTATTGCTTTCATAATTTCAATTTTGTTAAAGTTATTTAATTTGATTCCAATTTGCAGGATCCTGTCGCCAATTTAACAAAGTGTTTTGCTCTTCATTTGTAACTATTCCCTTTTCTACCGCCAGGTCAATTAAAGTAGGATAATTGGTTAATGAACGATATTCTATATCCGCATTTTTAAAAGCCCTAGTTGCCACATCAAACCCATAGGTAAATATGCTTACCATGCCCACCACTTCCACTTCTGATTTACGAAGTACTTCTGCTACCTCTAGGCTACTTTTTCCAGTAGAAATGAGGTCTTCTATCAACAGTACTTTTTTACCCTTTTCATAAAATCCTTCAATTTGGTTTCCTAAACCGTGTTCTTTAGGTTTAGGGCGTACATAGATAAATGGTAATTTTAACTGATCAGCTACCATCGCTCCCCAGGGAATACCTGCAGTGGCAACACCCGCCAATATATCTGCATTGGGAAATTGCTCAAAAACTACATTGCACATTTCACTTTTAATAAAATCTCTTACAAATGGAAATGACAATACTCTTCTATTATCGCAGTAAATGGGGCTTTTCCATCCACTTGCCCATGTAAAGGGGTATTGCGGACTCAATTTAATTGCATTAATTTGTAATAGCTTTTCGGCAATGGCCTTTTCATTTGTCATGATGCAAATTAAAACAAAGCCTTAACCTATCAGCAATCATGCCCAAGAAATATTTTGTGGTATGGTTTTCTGGTAAATTTATCAGCCTGCTAACAGAATATATATGTTTATTAAAATTTACTTTGATGACAAACCGGTCTATCTCTGTGATGAACTTAATGTGGAACTGAGTGAAATCCTCCACCATCCCGATGCCATATTTATCGACGAACTATCAGCACCTGCAATAAAATCATTGTTACATGAAATTACCAAGCCGGCATTTCATGCGGGCGTTTTATTACACAGTAATTTGGAAGGCTTAAAAAAAGCTTTTTTCAAGAATTTTACTTCTATTGAGGCTGCGGGTGGAATTGTGCAAAATGACAAAAAAGAATTGCTGTTTATCTACAGATTGGATAAATGGGATTTACCGAAAGGAAAAGTAGAAATTGGAGAAGACCTGCAAACCTGTGCAATAAGAGAAGTGGCAGAAGAAACCGGAGCAAAAAACTTAACTGTACAAAATAAAATAGGAGAAACTTACCATACTTACAATGCATTTGGCAAACATTTTTTAAAAACAACTCACTGGTTTTATTTAACCTGTGCTGCCAAACAAAAACTTGTTCCACAAACAGAAGAAAATATTGATGTTATTAAATGGGTGAAAATAAAAAAAATAGAAGACCCGCTTACTAATACCTATCCCACTATAAAAGATATCCTGCAATATTTCTTACCAATAATAAAAAAGTAACGTAAATTCCCTGATAACCCTTGCTAAATAATCAGGTAACAATACCAACTAAGATTATTTAAAATGCTTTCTTTAAAATTGCCAGGGTTAACCTGCTAATGCAGATCAATTTATCGGCATCGTCATGAATTTTTATATCCCACACATGCGTTGTTCCTCCTAAATGCAAAGGTTTTGCTGTTGCAATCACATATCCTTGCCTGGCACTTCTTACATGATTGGCATTAATTTCCAGTCCCACACAAATAAATTTATTTGGATCAAGCACCAACTGAGATGCTAAACTACCAACTGTTTCAGCCAACGCACAACTTGCACCTCCATGCAATAACCCATAAGGCTGTTTAGTTCTTTCATCTACGGGCATTTTTATCTTTATAAAATCATCGCCAATTTCGGTATACTCCATTCCCAGGAACTCGCCCATTGTGCCAGGTTCAATAGTTAGTAAGTTTTCTTTTTTGATTGATTTATTAAACCAGATTGCCATAGTTTTATTTTTTACAATTTATTAAAAATTATTTTTTTGTAATCGTACTATTTACAACATCAGGCAAAAATTGAGAAACATCTCCTCCGTTTTTATACACATCACGCACAAGGGTAGACGCTACAGAAGTAAATTGTGGAAGGCAGGTTAAAAAAATCGTTTCTATATGTCCATCCAAACTCCGGTTCATATCAGCAATGGCTTTTTCGTATTCAAAATCATTTACATAGCGTATACCTCTTAAAATAAAATTAGCGCCAACCACTTTACAACAATTCACTGTTAAACCATCATACACAACCGCCGCTACTTTTGGCTGATCTTTATAGATATCCTTTACCCATTGTAACCTTTGCTCTTCGCTAAACATAGGTACCTTATTTACATTACGACCTATACCTACAATTAGTTTATCAAACAACGGCATTGCCCTGTTGATAATATCGATATGACCAAGTGTAACTGGGTCAAACGTACCGGGAAAAAGGCAAACAC
>JAYWAU010000534.1:0-3038 GCA_043782265.1 Ferruginibacter sp.
TTGCAGTAAAGATATTTGGAAGCAACATCAGTCATTTTGGAAAATGATAGATAATCCGGCCTCGTAGTACAATGGATAGTATAAGGGCCTCCGAAGCCCTGGATTCAGGTTCGATTCCTGACGAGGCCACAATATAATTGCACTCATTTTAAAGTGATTGTATTTTTTATGAATTTATTGATTTGAAGTATTGAATGGTATTTATACGTCATTACTTTTTCCAATAGCCTTTCTGTAAAACCAGCCCTGCGAAATAGAACTATTGTAGTTTATTAATATTACCAAACATGATAAATATAACTGCTATTCAGGAGCATGTGCTATCTATGCTTAAAGAAGGTCTTTCAGCAAGACTTACCTACCACAATATTGATCATACACTGGATGTTACAGCACGATGCCAGGACATAGCAAGTGCTGAAGGCATAACAGACAAGGATATTTTATTAGAGTTACATATTGCTTCCCTGTATCATGATGCAGGTTTTTTATTTGTGTATGTTGGCCACGAAGAAAAAGGCTGCGAAATGGCAAGAGAACAATTACCCGGCTTTGAAGTTACTGGCTCTATGATTGAAAATATATGTGCCATCATTATGGCAACAAAAATACCTCAATCGCCAAAAAATTTGTTACAACAGATTATCTGTGATGCAGATCTGGATTATCTTGGAAGGGAAGATTTTTTTATCATCAGCGAAAATTTGTGCAAAGAAGTATGGGAGTATAAAATAGTTGGCAGTAAAAAAGAATGGGAAGAACGCCAGGTATATTTTTTACAAACACATACTTATTTTACACAATCATCGCAAAAAAAACGGACGCCGGTGATGGTAAAACATTTACAAAAACTATTGGAAGAAAAAACAACAGAAGGGACCAAACTTTAAGCTGTAAATGTATGTCGAAACAAAAAAAATATTGGTTAAAAACGCTGAATGTTCGTCCTAATGAATGGTGGCTCGTAAAGAAACTTTTTATTTTGCAATTTTTACAGGGAGGTGGAATTGCTTTTTTCTTTACAGCATCTTTCTCTCTTTTTCTTCATGAGGTTGGGATAACAAAATTACCTTATGTGCTTATTTATTCTGCCTTTTTATTATGGGTAACAGGCTTTATATATTCTAAGATTGAACATAAATATGATACGGGAAAATTAACGATCATTGTTACGGTATTTATAACAGTAAGCATGTTGTTTTTTCGAATTGCTTTTGTAGCGGTAAAGGCACAATGGTTTTTATATTTTATGTTCAGTTGGTTTAATGTTTTATACTTACTAAACAATCTCGAATTCTGGGGGCTGGCTTCACTGTTGTTTGATGTCAGGCAAAGTAAAAGACTTTTTAGCGTGGTGAGTGCAGGTGACATTCCAGCAAAATTTATTGGGTATACGCTCGCTTTATTTACAGTCGATTATATAGGTACCATCAATCTACTTTGGGCAGGGGCGATTTGTATGCTGGCATCTATCCCCTTTTTGATAAGTATAAAAAAATCGGGGCATTTAGTTGAGCACAAACATACACATAAGCAAGAAGTAAAAAAGAGTACCCGTCATACACTAAGTACGCTGGCAAAAAATTTCACCGGTAATTTATTAATACGCCGGCTTGCTGTACTAACTATCATCATTTCCAGCTGTTTTATCATTATCAATTATGCTTTTTATGCCGGTGTTAAAGAGGCTTTTAAAGACGATTTATCTTTGACTCAGTTTATCGCATTTTTCGGTGCTTTTACCAGGATCATTGCCCTAATCGTTAAAATGATTTTTACCGGAAGACTTATCAATCGGTTGGGTATTATTAAATCGCTGTTGATTACCCCATTTGTAATGTTGGTAATGATCGTTATGGTACTGATGGCTCAGAAAATGGAAGGTAACACAAGACTTATTTTTTATTTATTTGGCGCTACACTTACTGCAATTGAAATTTTGCGATCTGCCATCAACAATCCGGTTTTTATTACATTGATGCAGCCACTTCCTACCCACGAAAGGTTACGTGCACACAATATTGTAAAAGGAATTATGGATCCTTTTGCATCCCTGTTTACCGGAATTTTGTTGCTTTTATTGCTGCAATACCAGGCTCACGCAGATTTAACAAACATATATTATATACTTTTTGGTCTTGGTATTTTATGGGTTGTTGGTATATACCGGGTAAATAATCAATACCTAAAATCTATTATAAAAACTATCAGCAGCAATTATTTTAATCGCCAGGATTTTAAGATCAACGATACAGCCACCTTAAAATGGGTTAAAGAAAAAGTACAAACCGGAAGTGAAATAGAAGTGATCAATATTTTGAAAATACTTGATTCTGGCAAAAATCACAAGTTTGATGAACTCGTACTTACATCTTTGTTGCACCCTTCAGAAAAAATAAAAGTAGAGGCTTTAACTTTAATTCGGCAAAAAAATATACCTGTTGCGGCTGACATATTATTAAAAGTGTTAGCGGAAAATGACAGCAATAATATTAAAGCAGCAACTATACAAACGCTTTGTAAAATGGGGGTCGATAATGAGTTTATGCTCCCTTACCTGCAAAACAACAGCTCCGAAATTGTTCAGGCTGCTACAGCCGGATTAATAAATTACGGGTATGGACAAATTAAGGTGGAGGCGGAGGCATGTTTAAACCAACTTATTCAATCAACGAATTCAAAAGAAAAAATAATCGCTGCAGAAATTTTAGGAGAATTAAATGGCACAGAAAATCATGAAAGAATTCTACAAATGCTGCAGGAAGAAGATAAGGAAGTACGCAGGGCTGTGTTAGTATCTGCGGGAAAATCGCATAATATAGAATTGCTTAAAGAAGTGATTAATAAAATATCAACTGATGAAAAAAATGTGTTGCAATCGCTTTTTCTTTCAGGAGAAACCTCTTTGTCGGTTATTAAAGAAGCAATTGATAATAAAGTAACAACGCAACTACAAAAAGAAAAGTTGATTTTTTTAACAGGTAGAATAAGTGGCGATAAAGCACATGCCTTGTTATTGGATTTAATGAGTAGCCAGC
>JAYWAU010000535.1:0-3033 GCA_043782265.1 Ferruginibacter sp.
TGGGCTAATGCAGGTATAACAGATATAAAAGGATTAAAATTATTTATCAAGCAATTGCAGCAATGGGTAATTATGAATGATAAAGAAAACCTTGCAACAGCTGTTCAATACCCATTAAACAAGTCTATCAAAACAAAAGAAAACCTTATTGCAAACTATGATGCAGTATTTACAAAAGAGGTGAAGTTATCTTTTGCTACAGTAAACTTTAACCAGCTATTTCGCAATGCAAAAGGAGTAATGACTGATGGCGGAAAAGTATGGATAGCACAGCAAGGTAAGGAGTTTAGGATAATTGCTATTAACTATCAAACTGCTAAGCAAAAATAAAATCAAGGGCATTTTTTTAGCAGTAAAATAGTAGTTTTTAAAGAATATACTATTACCCGATTCCTTCTTCTATTAATTTAAAAATAACTTCAATAACAGCATTACTAAAATATTTTTTATGCAATACGGAGATTTTTATTATCCTTTGCCGGTAAATGAACCAGTACTAAATTATGCTCCGGGTTCGCCGGAAAAACTGGCGCTCAAAAAAGTGTTAAAAGCGTTAAAAAGTGAAGTGGCTGATGTGCCAATGTATATTGGTGGAGAAGAAGTACGTACCGGAAAAATTACAGCCATTCGACCGCCGCATGAGCACAAACATTTGCTGGGCAATTTTCATTCTGGTGATGCAGGTCATGTTAAAAAAGCCATTGCTGCTGCACTAAAAGCAAAAGATAAGTGGGCTAATTTAAGTTGGGAAAACAGGGCACATATTTTTTTAAAAGCCGCAGATTTGCTGGCTACCAAATACAGGCCTCACATTGTTGCCACTACCATGTTAGGACAAAGTAAAAATCCCTATCAGGCAGAGATTGATGCAGCTTGCGAACTGATAGATTTCTTACGCTTCAATGTACATTTTTTAAGTGATATTTATCGCCAGCAACCCATCAGTGGTGCAGGTATGAACAATCGGGTAGAGTATAGGCCGCTCGAAGGATTTATATTGGCTGTTTCGCCGTTTAACTTTACTGCTATTGGCGGTAATTTACCAACCAGCGCAGCAATGTGTGGTAATGTGGTTGTTTGGAAACCAGCGCACACGCAGTTATATAGCGCACAACTTTTTATGCGTATTTTAAAGGAAGCAGGCTTACCTGAAGGTGTAATAAACCTGGTGATTGTTGATGGACCGGTATTGGGAGAAGTTTGTTTTGAACATCCTGATTTTGCAGGAGTACACTTTACCGGTAGCACAGGCGTGTTTAATCATTTTTGGAAAACGATTGGGGCTAACATGAGTAAGTATAAATCTTACCCACGCATAGTTGGTGAAACAGGTGGAAAGGATTTTGTAATTGCCCACAAAAGTGCTGATGTTGATGTAGTAGTAACTGCATTGGCAAGAGGTGCTTTTGAATACCAGGGACAGAAATGCAGTGCTGCATCAAGAGCCTACATTCCATCTAATATTGCGGTAGAAGTAAAAAGTAAATTAGTAGCTGCTTTAAAATCAATGAAGATGGGCACTACAGAAGATTTTACCAATTTTATCAATGCCGTGATAGATGAAAAAAGTTTTGATAAACTGGAAGGATTTATAAAAGCGGCTAAGAAAAAGAACAGCGGCGCAAAAATATTGGCAGGGGGTAATTGTGATAAATCAAAAGGTTATTTTATTGAGCCTACGGTTATAGAAACAAAAGACCCCAAATACATTACCATGTGTGAAGAATTATTTGGCCCGGTACTGACTTTATTTGTATATGATGAAAATAAATTTGAAGAGGCTTTGAAATTAGTAGATTCAACTTCTCCTTATGCGCTGACAGGTGCGGTGATTGCGCAAGACCGTTATGCAGTTGAATTAGCGGTTAATCGCTTACGTAATTGTGCAGGTAACTTTTATATTAATGATAAACCAACCGGAGCTGTAGTTGGGCAACAACCATTTGGCGGAGCAAGGGGCAGTGGCACGAATGATAAGGCAGGTAGCATTTTAAATTTATACAGATGGTTAAGTGCAAGAACCATTAAGGAAACTTTTGTGCCGGTAACTGATTACCGTTATCCATTTATGTTGGAAAAATAAATACAATTTTTAAAACTTATATGCAAAACCGTTTCAGTAAAATTGAAACGGTTTTTTTATGCATTATTTTAATTAAACCTATGAGTAATCATTTCCCCGATAAAAGGATTCAGGTAATAAAAATGGACAATTTAGCCTGTTGATTAGTATAAAAAAATAAGTGGCATATATATTGGCTACAGGTAGATAATTAAATTGTTAACTAAAATAAATAATCGTGAAAAAAGTTTTTTTTATTGCCGTAATGGTATTGGGTTCATTAATGATAAAAGCACAAACCCATGTAGAATTAGGTTTAAAGGGTGGGTTAAATGTTGCCACATTAAGTACAGCAGCTTCTAACAATAACATTGATCCAAGAATTTCTGCTAATCTTGGCGGGCTTGCCCACATTCATATTACAAAAGAATTTGCCGTACAGCCAGAATTTCTTTTTTCTGGTCAGGGAGCAAAACAAACAATTTCTAATGTTGAGTATAAAACAAATCTAAATTATATTCAAATACCAGTACTGTTACAATATTTAATAGGTACAGGCTTTAGACTTGAAACTGGTCCGCAACTGGGTTTTTTGGTGAGTGCTAAAAATAAGGCTGGAGATGTAATGGTTGACATAAAAAACCGCTACAAAAAAACAGATGTTGCATGGGTTTTTGGAGCAGGTTATCTAACCAGTTCTGGTTTTGGTATTGATGCCAGGTATAATTTGGGATTGGCTAAAATTAATGATAACAATGAAGCCAAAGTTGCTAACCGCGTATTTGCTATTGGTGTATTTTACCAGTTTAAAGCAATGAAACATTAATAAGCAGGATGTTAGTATGTGGAAAACTGTTAATAAGGCGTAAGGGTTACTTATTTGCTATTTTTGTATTAAGCAGTAACATAATTAATTTATATTATTAGATGTAGTACATCCATTTGATTACTACATGTTACATCCAAACAAA
>JAYWAU010000536.1:0-3033 GCA_043782265.1 Ferruginibacter sp.
GGAAATTCATATATTGACACTTATTCTGATGACCCCAATATAAAATATTATGATGATTGGGATTATACATATGACAGTTTAAATACACCGCTTCAATTAGGAGCTATAACAGTGGATAGCACATTAAAAGTTGCTGAAAGGGATCACATCGATGGAAATCCTAATGATCCCAATGCCGTTATTTATGTAATAGATTTTAGTGTTTCAAATTATGGGCGGGGTATAGGCCTGGTGTATCACAGATTTCTTCACCAGGAATATCAAAACCCTAATGGCTCTTATGGTTATAAAACAGGTTATGGTGTTACCCTCACAATGATTGATCATAATTAACAACGTATTCAATTTGAATATTTCTGTTTAAATTTAGTACCTGAAAAGAGATAACCTTGGTACAATATGAAGAAACTGCTGTTCTTGCTTTCACTAATTTTTTTTATAGGCTGTGGTAATTCTTATGCTCAGTTTTCCCGCTACATTATTCAGCTAAAAGATAAATCGGGTAATCCGTTTTTAACAACCAATCCTGCTCAATTTCTTACGCTACGTTCTGTAAACAGAAGAATAAGGTATAATATTGCTGTTGATGAAAGTGATTTACCAATAACACCCGCCTATTTGGACAGCATTCGTTTATCGGGTAATGTTACTATTATTAATGTAAGTAAATGGCTTAACCAGGTTTGTATCCAAAGTACAGATGCAGCCGCATTAATTAAAATCAATTCTTTTGTTTTTGTAAAAGGCACCTCCCCCATTGCAGCAAGAGTTGGTAATATAATTTCGCCCATTAATAAACAATTAGATCCGCCGGGGCAACCATTACCAATTATGACTACAGGCAAGCCTCAAAGCCCAACAGATTTTTATAATTATGGCGAGTCTTTTCCGCAGGTACATTTACACAATGGGGAGTTTTTACATAACCATGGTTTTAGAGGAGAAGGAATGCAACTTGCAATAATGGATGCAGGATTTTATCACTATCAAACATTACCAACATTTGATAGTGTCAGAAAAAATCAACAAATTCTTGGTACATGGGATTTTGTAGCCAACGAAGCAAGTGTTAATGAAGATTTTGCACACGGGATGAATTGCTTCAGCACAATTGCAGCAAATATTCCCGGAACATTTGTAGGTACAGCTCCGGCTACATCTTTTTATTTATTTCGTACAGAAGATGTTAGCAGCGAATACCCTGTTGAAGAGCAAAATTTTGCAGCTGCCGCAGAACGTGCCGACAGTTTAGGGGTAGATGTTTTTTCAGTTTCTCTGGGATATACAACCTTCAGCAACAACCTGTTTAATTATACCTACAGCGATATGAATGGCAATACCACCATATCTGCCAAAGCAGCTGATTTTGCAGCTAAAAAAGGCATTTTTGTAACAGTTGCTGCAGGTAATGAAGGCAGTAATAGCTGGCACTATATAACCACACCTGCCGATGCTGATAGTGTGTTAACAGTAGGTGCAGTTGCGCTTAACAAACAGGTTGCTTTGTTCAGTAGTTTTGGGCCATCCAGCGACGGGCAGATAAAACCGGCTGTTGCGGCTGTTGGAAGCGGAGCTGTAATAGCAAATCAAAATACGGGCTTTCCATCTTTTGGTAATGGCACTTCCTATTCCTGCCCGATAATGGCTGGTGTTGCAACTTGTCTTTGGCAGGCATTTCCAGAAGTAAATAATATGGGCATTATTGATGCCTTGGAAAAATCAGCTGATAGATTTACGATACCTGATGACCGGAGTGGTTTTGGAATCCCTGATGTAAAAAAAGCTTTTGTTCAGCTTATAAAAAAATTATACAAACAACAAATCAGCATCAGTAATTCTTGTAAAACCAACATCGGCTTTACCGTAAAAATAGCCACTGATATGAACATTGAAGTAGAAAGAAAATTACCAACAGATGCAGCATATAAAACCATTTCTATACTTACCCCTACCAATAGTTTTGCTGCAACAAGTTTTGCAATTGAGGATGACTTAAATGATTTACAAAGTGATATTGCTATAAAATACCGTATCAAAATGAGTATCGCGGCGGATACAAGTTTTTACCTGGATTCAGTGACCGTCAATTATACAAAATCCTGCAGGGAAACAATTAGCGTAAGGCCTAACCCGGTAACAGACAATCTTTCTGTTTTAATTGTAAGAAATATTTCTGTAAATGCAGCGATTGAAATTTATTCGGTAAGCGGGCAAAAAATTTATAGCCTCTTAAATCAAACAGTTAGCGGTACTAAAACTTTTTCGATACCTACAAAACACCTGAATGCAGGGATTTACTTTGTTGCTATATTTATTGACAATAAAAAAGTTACTACAAAAAAAATTATAGTCAGGTAATTTTTTTACTTTTTAAAGATAGCCACAAACATGGTATCTGCCCTATTATTGAAGCCTTTTAAAACCTCTTGGTGTAACAAATTTAAATTAAAAGAGGCCTTTATAAAATCGGCAACCACTTCATTTTCTTCCTTAAAAACAGAACAGGTTATGTAAACAAATATCCCCTCCTCCGCTAGGTTAGGCAACACATTTTTTGCAATTCTTTTTTGCTTTTCACTAAACTCCTTAATGGCTGATGAATTAAAAAAACACAATTGTTCCGGGGTTCGGCCCCAGGTGCCACTCCCTGTGCAAGGTGCATCACAAATGATGAGTTGATAACTGGATGATGGAGGCGTAAACGTTGTATTACCAATGTCAGCAATAAAATATTTATACTCTTTTATGTTAGCCCTTTTAAACCGCTGGTGCAGGTTCATTACAATACCAATACGGATGTCAGAAACGGTTAAATCAATTTTTCCTTTCACCACATCATTCAATAATATTGACTTCCCGCCACTAGCTGCGCAACAATCCCAGGCAGACAAACCGGCCAACGGAACCTTATCCCCCAATAAAGCATTTTCATTTGCTTCCAAATAATTTAAAACCTGCTGAGAATTATAATCCTGCACTACCACCTCTTTATCAATAATAAAAAAATCCCCGGCATTGGTAGATGGTGATAAT
>JAYWAU010000537.1:0-8389 GCA_043782265.1 Ferruginibacter sp.
GTAGAAGGAGAGGAGAACAATATTAAAATTACAAAGCCCGCTGACCTTATTGTTGCAGAACAGTTGCTATCAGAATTGCAATCACTATAAATAACTATCGCTTAAACCATTTCATCCAAAAGGGTAACCGGTTCAATTTGAGGCCTGCAAATTTTTCTTCAGTAGCACCAAAACTGCTGTAAAAAAAAGCGAGGTTGGGTATATCGCTTCCTTCAAAATCCAGCAATAAATTTTGCCCTGCAAACTCTTTTATAAAGGCATTGATGATGGCATGTGACGCACCGATTGTTTTGCCATTGGGATGATTGCCCACTAAAATATAATAGGCCCTGTTATGCGAAAAGATAAACGCACAGGAAGCAACCAATTCGTTTGCGGAAGTATACACGCCATAAGTAACCGCCTTTTGTTGTGCCTGCAAATGAAGATATACATTTTTAAAATGGTCGTAATCTCCGGCTGTAACCGGGGAGAAATTTTTTGACTGTTCCATTGCCAAAGCAATCACTTCATCAACATTTATATCTTTCTTAATTACACAATTTAACTGGATAGCTTTTTTAATATTGCGCTTTATATTTTCCCTGAAATTGTTGTACAGTATTTCATAAGGTTCGTTTAGTGACAATACAAAATTAGCCCTTTCATATAAATTGAAACCCGCCAGTGCAAACCGATTGGCCTCGTTAAGGTAAATATCCCAGTACGAAAATTTTGCAGGAATGGCCTTTAAAAAATTATTTACTAATGTGGCCGAAAGCTGATTGCCAAATACACCCAGGGTGGCAGCAAAAAAAGGTTGGTATAAATATGTGATGCCATATTTTTTATTCCATGTTAATGGCATCACCGCTTCATAATCATCCAGCACCAGGGCATCCCAATGCTTTGCCATCGCATCTAAATAAAAACTATATCCATATACAATGCCATTGCTGGCTGTATCAATACAGTGATCCCACTTTGATTTGTTAATTTGTTGATATGTGATGTAATGTACCGGCACTGTTAGAAACCAATCTGGGGAACCAGTTTTTTTAAACTGAAATTTTGAATGTCGATGCTGAATGAAATATTTTTTAAAAATCTTTTTTCTGTGATGGTAGATTTAAAATAGTCTCGGTACACTTTGCTGTACAGGATGGGTATGTACACCTGCACTATATCTTTAAAAAATGAAAGTTGTAAACCGGCATCATAAATAAATTTTCCTGACGCTGCATTCTTCTGCCATGATTCTGCATAAGTACCCACATCAACAAAAGCTTTTAACGGAATTTTAAATGGCAATATTTTTAAAATATTAATTGCTTTGGGAACATCGGTGGTGAAATTAGCTGCTGCCAGCCAGTTGTCTGTCTTGCCAATTTTACTGCTTAATAAATCGGTACGTACTTTAAAAAAACCATCCCTCTGCATGATCTGTTGCGAATAAAATTTTTCAAATTCATTTCTGCCTGCAAAATAATTGCTGTAAGTATAATCTTCATATCCTTTAGCGCCGCTCATGTTTAAATGATAGCTATCTGTCTGGTATTGTTTTAAATAAGTTTTATCACCGAGGTAGAAAAATTTACCTGTAAATAAGCGAACATTCATGCCGCCACCTTTTGCATAATTAAAATAATAGTTGCCTGTAAAAGCCAATCTTAAAAAGCCTTCGCCTTGCTCTGCCAAAAACTCTGCTTTATAAAGATATAACATCCGGCTGTTTTCAAGTACGAACCTTAATTGATTTACATACCTGCTGGTGGTAGGGTAGCTGATATTGTCCTGCTGGTTAATGGTATCCCTTATAAAAAGCAACCCCTGTTCTTTAATAAAAAATGTTTTCCATTGAATAAATTTTGTTATTGAACTGCGTGGATCGTTATTGGCAAAAATGTATTTTAATGAAGGAACAATTTTACTAAAGCGTAAATACTTTTTATTGTTGACAGAATCTGTAAAAGTGTTACCACTAAAGGTTGCACCAGATAAAGAAAGTTCTACTTTTTGTCCATTTACACCCGGGTACCAGTGATAACTTATTCTTCCCAAGCCATTCAACTGGCTGCTGCCCGTGGCATACATGGGCGAAACTACAAACTGAAATTTTTCTGCAGGTAAGGTATAATTGTGTATCAAAACCCCCAACATCAACTTATCATACACATTGCCACCAATAGCCGGGGAAGCAAAAATATAGTGATGTTTATCCGTTTCTTTAAAATTAAAAAAGGGCCTAAATTTTGTATCTTTTTTAATAGTTTCTCCCGGTAGATTTCCTTTTTTATTTAGCAATGTAAATTCAATATCCAATTTTTTTCCGCTTACTTCTTCCAGTACGTTTTTTAAGTCTTCGGGATATGGATGTTTAAATTGCCAGCGGTTAAAATAAGCATGCATGCAGCTATCAAACATAGCTTTGCCTAAATTATTTTCAACAAGTTTTAGCCACTCGCCTGTTTTAAAATAAGCAATTGCGTTATAATTTATTTCATTAAATTTTTCTGAACTGGTCTCAATAGGTTGATCTTTTTTGGTTGCGTATAAATTTGCGGCAACAAAATTGTCCATCTTTTCGGGCATGCGGCTTTCTATAAATCCAGGCTTTGTTTCATCTTCACCGGACTTGCTGATATTACTGTTGGAACTATAATAACGGTTATCATAATAAGTATTAATGCCCTCATCCATCCATGGATACGCTCTTTCATTGGTGCCTAAAATTCCCTGGTTCCAGTTATGCCCTACTTCATGTTCAAGTACACTTTCTAATTCCTGTTCAGTTGTAATGGGTGAAATAGAGGTGATGGTTGGATATTCCATGCCACCTGCAAAACCCATTTCAGCTTCTACCGCACTTACGGTATTGTAAGGGTATTCACCTAAATAATTACTTCTAGTACGGATGGCTTGCTTGATAAGGCGGCAACTTTTGTTCCAGTATTCGGCTTGTGCAGGCTGGTAATAAGCAGCTACTTTTATTATTCTTCCACTAATCAATTGTAAGGTATCCGTCTTTACAATGAAAGATTTATCTGCAAACCATGCAAAATCGTGTACCCGCTCTTGTTTGTAAATAAGTGTTTTGGCATTGAGTGCAGAAGCAATGATTTTATCTTCTTCCGGTTCGCTTTTTTTGGAAAGAAAAGGCGGATGTTTAGGCAGTGGCTTTGAAACCATCTTTTGAAACCCTTTATTTTTGCCTGTTGCAGGTTCAACTGTTTCACTTACCAGTTCGCCTGTAGCTGCCACTACATAATTAGAAGGTAAAGTTACCTGCACTTCATAGTTGCCAAACTCACTGTAGAATTCACCCTGGTCCAGGTAAGGCATTTCGTGCCAGCCATTTTTATCATATACGGCCGGTTTGGGATACCACTGCGTTACCTGGTAGGCCTGCTCAACATGACCACCTCTTGAAAAATTAAAAGGCAGTTTAACATGAAAAGGGGTTTCAATTTTTGCATTGCTTTTTGGTGCCAGCGGTTGAGGTAAAATTAACTTAATAATATCCTGGTGTTCCGGATGATCCTGTACCTGTGCTACTGCACCATTCACTTTAAAATCAAGCCTGTTGATGTAGCCTCTTTTTTCTTCTGCACTAAAATAAAAATCGGTGCGACCGTTTTCGAGCAACTGATCACTAAATGCAGTGCGGTCATTTTTATAGGCATTGGGCCAGATATGTATCCAGATAAAATTGAGCGTATCAGGAGAATTATTGTAATAATCCATTTTTATATAACCATCCAACGTATGCTCCGTATCATTTAAGGTAACATCAATTATATAATTTACCTGCTGTTGCCAGTAATTGGTTTGACAAAAAATGGTTGATGACTTAAAAACAAAAAAGAAAAATAGAAGAAATGATTTTTTCAAAACTACCGGGTTTATTCAAAAATAATAAAAATGTTTTGTACGCCCTGTTTTACAATCAGGATTTCAATTTATTGCTTATTCCCCTTCATGGGTTAGGGCCTTTTATTTTCCTTTTCCCGATAAGATGATGGAAATGCTTTGCAACATGATTTTAATATCCAGCACAATGGAAACATTTTCTATGTACATGATATCATAAGGCATGCGTTGCAGCATCTCTTCTACCGAAGAAGCATAGCCAAATTTTACCATGCCCCAACTGGTGAGACCGGGTTTTACTTTAAGGAGGTATTTATATTCAGGATGTTGCTGCACGATCTGGTCGATGTAAAATTTCCTTTCAGGCCTTGGTCCAACCAGGCTCATTTCTCCTTTGATGATATTCCACAATTGTGGCAATTCATCGAGCCGCCATTTACGCATGGTCTTGCCCCATTGGGTTATACGGGGATCGTTGTTACTGCTCAGCATAGGTCCATGCGCTTCTGCATTTTGCACCATGCTTCTAAATTTATAAATTATAAAGGGCTTTCCTTTATAGCCTATTCTTTCCTGTAAAAAGAATACGGAACCACGGGAAGAAAATTTTGTACGTAACGCAATGTATAACAACAAAGGTGACAGCAGCACAAGTCCCGAAAATGCAATGGTAATATCCAGAATGCGTTTGATGTTCTTCTGCCAGGAAGGGAGTAAACCACTGTGTACGTCGATCAATGGAACGCCTATAACATTGCTTGCATTTACGGAACCACTTATAATGTCAGCGGCATCCGCAGTAATTTTAATGTTCACATCTTTGTCACTAAGTTGTCTTAAAATATTTGTAAGCAGTTCCCGTTCGTTTTTTTCAACAGCAATGATTACTTCTTCAATGGCATCGCCATCAATAATGTGGTGAATATTGCTTAGGTCATTGTATTTTTTTATAGAAGCTGGTAACCCAAGATTATTATTGCCATTGGTATTTAAAAAGCTGGTAATTGAATAACCTGTAGCGGTATTTGTGTTGGTAAAAGATTCAAAAAACTGCGACGCATTTTTACCGGAGCCCACCAGCAATACATTGAAGAATACCTTTTTTTCTTTCAACTGGTTATTGGCAATGCGCAGCAACAACAGTCTTGATAAAAGGGTTACCAAAAATACAGGGACAAGCAGGCTGTAAAATTCCTCGTAATACAAAAAATTATTTTCGTGAGGATTTTTAAGAATAAAAAAAAACAGCAGGGCAAGGCAACCAATCAGGCTGACGATGAGCGTTCTGAAAAATTCTATCACGGCCGATTTGTGGTAAACATCGGTATAAGCACCACTCAAAAAATGAAGACTTAACCAGCCGATGGTGTACAGCAATGCACCCACATAAAACCCGGGTGGAACGGAAAATGGATAATGGTAAAAAAAAGTGCGTAAAAAATAAAAACAAAACCAGGTAAGTATGGCACCGCCTATATCAATAATAATATACCAACTGCTATTTATACGGGGCTGCTTCAAGATGACGGTAAAGGTATTGCTATTTAAAAGTGAACTGCTGATTGTTAAAGGCCGGCACCAATCTTATCCAATATCTGGTGTGCTACATCCATGGCCCTGAAACCATCCAACACGTTTACAGGGGTATCTGTATTGTTTATGATGGCGTGGTAAAAAGCTTCTAGTTCCATTTTTATGGCATTGCCATCTTCAATAATAGGGTTGGCAATGGCGATTGTTTTTTTGCCGTTGTTTGTTTCAATATCAAAAGTAAAAACATTGGTATCACCGGGTGCATTTAGTTTGATCACTTCCGTTTTCTTTTCTAAAAAATCAATACCGATATAAGCATCTTTCTGAAACAGGCGCATCTTCCGCATTTTTTTCATCGAGATGCGGCTGCTGGTAAGGTTGGCTACACAACCATTGTCAAATTCTATGCGTACGTTGGCAATATCCGGGGTATCGCTCATTACGGCAACACCGTTGGCACTGATGAATTTTACATTGCTTTTAACGAGGCTTAAAATAATATCGATGTCGTGTATCATCAAATCGAGGATCACACTAACATCCGTACCCCGGGGATTGAATTGTGCCAGCCGGTGCACTTCAATAAACATCGGTTCAAGTGAATAATTTTTGAGGGCCAGGAATGCAGGGTTAAATCTTTCAACATGGCCTACCTGAAATTTTATATTGGCTTCCTTGGCCAGTTTTACCAGTTGCCTTGCCTCGTCCATGCTGTTGGCCAGTGGCTTTTCCACAAAAACATGTTTGCCTTTGGTGATAGCAGCTTTGCATAAATCAAAATGTGCAGTAGTAGGGGCTACGATGTCAACTGCATCGCAGGCATCCATCAGTTGTTCAGCATCATCAAATCTTTTTATACGGTATTTTTCAATAACAGCAAGGGCATTTTCGTCACTGGGATCAAAAAAACCAACCAGTTCCACTCCTTCAATTACCAACCAATTGTTTAAATGAAATTTCCCCAAATGCCCGATTCCTAAAACGCCTACTTTAAGCATAGCAATATTCTTTGTTCAAAGATAAGACGCTAACCATTAATGAGCAGTCAATATGTTTTGTATTAAATTTTTTGTATAGTTATTCATAGTTATCATTTAATTGAATAAGATAAATTACCATCAGCTCTTAAAAAAATCAACAAACAAAACCCAGTAATTAATCCAATTACAACACCAGGCAAAAGAACAAATTTATTTACCGAGTTAGCAGCGTTGTGCAAATTCGTGTAATTCGTGCCTTAAAATTCGTGCAATAAACCTTTTATATATTCCCCTTCTTCAATTCCTCCACGGCATGATTCACTGCCCTTGCTGTTAACGCCATAAAGGTAAGCGATGGGTTTTGTGTACCTGTTGAAACCATACTGCTGCCATCTGTAACAAAAACATTTTTACAATGGTGCATTGCATTCCATTTATCAAGCAAAGAAGTGGCAGGATCTTTACCCATTCTTACACCCCCCATTTCATGTATATCAGGCCGGGTGCCTGCCTGCTATCGTTGATGGATATGTTTTTGCAACCAGCTTTTGTAAGCATTTCTTCTCCCTGCTGTAAAAAATCTTTCAGCAGTTTCTCATCATTTTCATCATAGCTGATGGAAGTAACCAACTGCGGAATACCCCATTCATCTTTATCGGTTTTGCTCAGGCGCAAATGGTTCGCTTCTTTCGGAATGGTCTCACCCTGCATCATCATGAAGACGCCCCATCCTCCGGGCTCCGACATGGCATCTTTGTAAGCACCACCAATATCTTCTTTATTGCTGCCATCGCCTGTTCTTCTGCCTGCACTAAAGTGTACCATATATCCACGGAGAAAATCCATTTCCTGTTTGTGTACATTGCGGAAATTGGGCATCATGGCACCTGTTGGTTTACGGCCGTAATAATATTGGTCGAGGTGTCCCTCCACATCCGCCGTCATGGTACCACGATAGTTGTGAAAGGCAACGTATTTACCCAACACACCGCTGTCATTTCCCAGTCCATTGGGGAAACGGTTGGAGGTAGAGTTTAGTAAAATTAAATTGGAATTGAGGGTGGCCGCATTCACAAAAATGATCTTCGCAAAATATTCTGTTACCACTTTGGTATGGGCATCAATTACACGAACGCCGGTAGCTTTTTGTTTTTGCTCATCGTAGATAATGGAATGCACTACTGAATCAGGCCGCAAAGTAAGGTTGCCTGTTTTTGTAGCCCACGGAATAGTAGAAGCATTGGAACTGAAATACCCGCCAAACGGACAACCCCTGTCGCACATAGTTCTTCCCTGGCATTGCTGGCGGCCCTGGTCAAGATGTATTTGGTTGGGTTTGGTTAAATGAGCGCACCGGCCAATGATAACATTCCTGTCTTTATAATTGCTGTTTATTTTTTGTTGCAATTCTTTTTCTACGGTGTTCAATTCCCAGGGTGGTAAAAACTCACCGTCGGGTAAAGTATCCAATCCATCCTTGTTACCGCTGATGCCCGCAAATTTCTCCACATGGCTGTACCAGGATGCCAGTTCATCGTAGGTAATAGGCCATTCTACAGCAAAGCCATCCCGGCCCGGACCTTCAAAATCATACTTGCTCCAGCGCTGCGTAGCCCTTGCCCATAACAAAGATTTGCCACCGACCTGGTAACCACGTATCCAGTCGAAAGGCTTTTCCTGTACGTAGGGATGTTGTTTGTCTTTTACAAAAAAATGCTGGGTTGCTTCGCTAAAGGCATAGCATTTTGCGACAACTGGATTTTCTGTTTCTACCTTCAACGGCATTTTTAAACGATGTTCAAAATCCCAGGGATTTTTAGTAGCCGTAGGGTAATCTTTAAGATGAACCACATCTTTGCCTCTTTCAAGCACCAATGTTTTTAATCCCTTTTCGCACAATTCTTTTGCCGCCCAGCCGCCACTAATACCCGAACCAATTACAATGGCATCGAAAGTATTTTTAGCAGTACCTCCCGAATTGACATTTACTTTTGTTGAATCGCCTGGCATATTTTTTTAATTAAAAA
>JAYWAU010000538.1:0-3021 GCA_043782265.1 Ferruginibacter sp.
CTACCCTTCCGATTTCTGTAAAGCTATTACCAGTCTTACGTTCCACTACAAAAGTATTTAAATTCGGGTCCTGGGAAATTTTCCAATTCAACAATATTTTGTCGTTAATATAATTGCCAGCAAATTCTTGTATGCTAACAGGAAGTACATTTGCGCAAGCTGCATCAAGGTGATATAAAAAAGATCTTGTAATGCACCCTGTATGTACAATAAGGTTACATACATAAATACCAGTATCAGAAGGTAAAATTTCCGGAATAAAAATACTTGATGCTCCTCCAAGATAAAGACTATCTGTACTACTCAGATCGTTCTTTTTATACCAGGCATATGTTGCATTATAAACAGTATCAATTCTTAGTGTTGTGGCAATTTGAAAACAATTAAAACTACTTACAATACCATTGTTTGCCAAAGGTAAAATACTGGCATCGGCCAAGGTTGCATTTCCACAGGCATCAATCGCTCTTAGCCTAACTAAAGAATAATTAACTCCATTATTAATAGAAAAAAATGGAGATACCTGAGGCCCAGCAACTATAGAAGGAGCTGTAGGTGAACTACCGATAATTTCATACTTAAAGGGTCCGACTCCATCAGATACCACAGCCTCTATACTAAATCCATTTGAAATACACTTATAAGCTGACGATCTATTTAAATTTGGATATTGGTAGGGGCTTAATACAACTGTATCATAGTAAAAAATATTGCAAGCATCGTTTGCTTTATAACTTAGTATATACTTTCCAGGCCCCAAATCCTGGAAAGTATATACGCCTGAGATAATTGTATTAGGGGATAATGTAGGAGATAATATACTGTTATCCTTCTTTATTATTTTAACTAATAGCGATCCCATATTAGTAGATGCAGTTGTTTTTATATCGCCTGAGCCATTTGGATATTTACCGCTTGGGCATTTTAAAATAGCTAAGGAAACGTGGTTTAAATAGCTTGCAAAAGTAGCAATACTAATCGAATCTTTGGTACCGCAATTATCTTCCACAACTATCTTATACTTTTGGCCAGTAAGGGTTCCGGGAATACTATCAATAGTAATATTGTTATTATTATAAATTTTGGTAAAGAATAAATTATTAGCAGGGTCAAATACATTTACAATAAAAGGGAAAGAATTACTCGTTATAGAAATTGTAAATTTTGCATAATTATATGAACAGGATTTGTTCGCACTCACCGCTATTTTCACAGGTACGGGATTGCCAGTGAAACATCTTATTATTGTTGTATCATAACAAGTATTAGTAATTTTTATACAATACTTTCCATAGGGTAAATTATCAAACTGCCCAACTGAATTGCATGTTAACATTACATCTGCACTATCATACAAGCAATAATTAGGAGTAGTTAAATTTAACTGCCCATAAATTTGTGCAGAGAAAGTAGCACATTTTGTATTAATTATTTTTACTGTTGAATTAACAGAGGGAAGATTAGGTACTACAGTAAAACACCTAGTAAAAGTTGTGTCGGGGCAACTACTATTTGCCTTAACACAATAAGAACTATATGGTAAGTTATTAAATACTCCACTACTATCGCAAGCAATTAAAGAATCTGCGGGAGTATACAAACAATATAAAGCATTTTTTAGATTATTGCTACTAGCCGTTAATGTAAAAGTAGAACATGTTTTATTTGAAATTGGAATAGCGATGTCATTAATTAATAGGGGAGGTGTTACAGTAAAGCATCTAACAAAAGTTGTATCAAAACAAGAATCATAGACATTGGCGCAATAACGTCCGAAAGTAAGTCCATTAAATATTCCCGTATTATTGCATGTTATTAAAATATTCAAGCTGTCGTATAAACAATAACGTGGACTTGTTAAACTATCCCCGCCAATTGTTACCCCAAAAGTCGTACAACTATTATAATAGGGAACTATTACGGTCGGGACTTTGGGCACTGGCCTTGTTGAACTAAAGCATACCTTAATTGTTGTATCCTGACAGCCATCTGTAACACTTATACAGTAACTACCGTACAAAATATTATTAAATATGCCAGTTTTGTTACAAGCAACCAATACATTCGCAGAATCGACCAAACAATAATTAGGATTGGTTAATCCTACCTGACCTGTAATAATAGCAGAAAAATCAGCACATGTTTTGTTGCTTATTGTAACTGATTTATTAATGCTTATTATTGGTGGGATAGCTGTTAAACATTTTATTATTGTTGTATCAGTGCAGGCATCATGCGCATAAATGCAATAATTTCCGTAAGGAACATTTAAAAATATTCCGGTAGTATTACAACTGATTAATACATTATTGTTATCATACAAGCAATAATCCGGATTAAAAAAATTACTCGTTCCTTTTACCGAAGCTGTAAAGGAATTACAGTTTTTAGATGAAAGAACTATTGCATTAATAGTGGGGATAATAAGTAAATAAGAAGGAGCTGTTCTTATTGTCCCACAATTGTCTTCAACAACTATTTGAAAATTTGTATGTTCTTTAAGGTCAAATTTAAAATTTGGATTTGTTGACCAAATAGTATCACCGGGTTGCCTAACTACACCATAGGTAAAGCCAGGTATTCCGCCTACCGTACTTATATTTCCCTTGCTATCAATAACCTTGATAAACCCTGTTGCAGAATCACATATTGTTTTATTGAAATTGTACGAATCTATCCACCATTTATAATCGTTTATTGTTATTTGTCGTGTTTGAATACCTCCACATGAGTCAGCCAATCTCACAGTATAATCCCCTGGAGGTAAATTTTTAAATAGGCCAATACTGCTTTTTGTACCCACGCTCATTGCCGACGGTGCAACGATAGTAAAAAGAAAAGGCGCCGTCCCAAATTGTAAACCTGTAGCCTGAATAATACCATTATTTCCACCATCACAGGTAACATCCACTTTTGTCAGTGCAAACCGCGGATCTTGATAAGAACCAGGCACTATAATCCCATTCTGAGTAAATGAACAGTTTGTGACTATATCTGTAACTATCACAGTATAAGGTCCTG
>JAYWAU010000539.1:0-3017 GCA_043782265.1 Ferruginibacter sp.
CTTACTGGAACCAACAGTTGGGAAGAAGTATTGGCGAAAGTAAAAACTTTTGCCTCACACAATAAGGAAGGCTGGATAACCGGCCGTGGCTGGGATCAAAATGACTGGGCTGTAAAAGAGTTTCCATCCAATGATCAATTGACAGCCTTATTTCCTGACAGACCGGTATTATTAGAAAGGGTAGATGGCCATGCTGCAATAGCCAACAAAAAGGCGCTTGATATTGCAGGAATAAAAGCAGGGGATAAAATTTCAGGTGGCGAAATAGAAGTACAACAACCCCACCCCGGCGATGCTGCTTTACCAAAGCTTACCGGCATTTTAATTGACAATGCTGTTGAAATTGTAGGTGCAAAAATACCGGCAGCCACTGCAGATCAATTTAAAAAAGCATTGCTGGCAGCAGAAAAAAATTGCTTTGCAGTGGGGCTGACTACCATAGATGATTGCGGTTTAAATTATACGGATGTTGAAAATATAAAAGCGCTTCAGGCAAATGGTATTTTAAAAATGAGGTTGTATGTAATGCTGAGTGACGATAAAAAAAACTATGATTACCTGGAGAAAAGGGGCATCATAAAAACAGCACGGTTAAATGTTAGAAGCTTTAAAGTGTATGGCGATGGAGCGCTGGGTTCAAGAGGTGCCTGCCTGTTGGAACCGTATACAGACAAACCGGGGCACCATGGTTTTTTACTTAGCAAACCGGAGCATTTTGATTCTGTTGCCAGCTGGATTTCACAAAGAGGTTTCCAGATGTGTACACATGCTATTGGCGATAGTGGTAACAGAACTATGTTGCGCATCTATTCGAAATACCTAAAAGGTAAAAATGATTTAAGATGGCGGATTGAACATGCGCAGGTGATTAACCAACACGATTTTAATTTATTTGGAGCCAGCTCAATTGTGCCAAGTGTGCAACCAACACATGCCACCAGCGATATGTATTGGGCAGGCGAAAGATTGGGCAGCGACAGGGTGAAAGGTGCCTATGCCTATAAACAATTGCTACAGCAAAATGGATGGATGCCATTGGGTACTGATTTTCCGGTGGAAGACATTTCAACCTTTAAAACTTTTTATGCTGCGGTGGTGAGAAAAGATGCTAAGGGCTGGCCGGCCAATGGGTATCAAATGGAAAATGCCTTAACAAGAGAAGAAGCATTAAAGGGGATGACGATCTGGGCGGCAAAAGCCAATTTTGAAGAGATGGAAAAAGGAAGTTTGGAAAAAGGAAAGCTGGCAGACTTTGTAATACTGGATGCTGACATAATGAAAACAGTACCTGAAAAACTATTGAAGGTAAAAGTATTGAAAACCTTTTTGGCCGGAGAACAAGTGTACCAAAGAGAACAAATACTCATTGATGCACCGCCTTTTTAAAAACTGCATGACAAAAAAAGCAACATTTTATTTTACTATTTGTAGGTAAATTGTTCAATTGGCTTAACTTTAATTATAGTTTATGCTAACTACTTTAAATAATTATTTGATGAAAAAATTTTTATCCTTCCTCCCTATTATTTCGATTATTATTTTATTAACCAGCTGCGGTAAAGAATATAGTTCAAGCACAGGTTCTACCACTGTTACTTCTACTAAAGTAAAAACTTATACCGAAGATATTACCTCAAATTACCTGGGTAACTCCTATACAACCTACGATCTTAGCTACGATGCCAGCGACAGGTTGGTGAGTATAATTTCAAGAGCAAATTCCGGTGACAAATCTTTATTTACTTTTCCTTCTAACAATCTTTTTAAGATGGATTTATACAATAGTGGCAGCCTCGCCATACACGAAGATTTTTTCCTTAACGGCAACTTATTTATTGACAGTACTTTTCAATACAACGATACCCAGGATTCATCAACAGAAAAATATAGTTACAATATCAACAACCAGTTGATTAAGATAAAAGAATACGACTACTCAAAAATTACCGGTGCCAAGCTTATAAATATTACTACCAACACCTATGATACCAATGGTGATATGACAGAATCCGCCGATCTCAATTCAAATGTTGATACGTATGAATATTACCTCGATTTAATTTATGCAACACCAATCGTTACCGGGCCGGCAAATATTAATTCCGCTAAAAAAAATCACCTTGTAAAAAAGCGTACGCTTAAATCAAATAACTATTTAATTGGGAGCGTTGTCTTCACGTACACCTTCGATAGTAATAACCGCATCAGTACTGAAAAAGCAGTAGGTAGTGATGGCAGCGCTATTATTAAAACCTATACCTATTTTTAGTTTTTAAGCTAAGCCTTATAACTTATCAATCTTTTTCCTTTATCAATGCTTTTGCCTTTTTTGTAAAAAGAACAGAATAAATTATAATTGCCTGGAGGCTTTTTCATTTGCTAATAATCCCTTTACCATTTTATCAGTATAAATTATAGCCTCCGATATTTTGAAAGCATATTCTTTTGATGGATTTAGAATTTTTATTTCCACCCTGTGTTTGCCTTTTGGTAAATCATATTTCCAGCAAAGCTCATACCGGCGGGTAGTATAACTTGCAGGCAACTCAGGAGATTCTATTAATTTCCCGTCGACATAAACCTGTGTATGAAAAACAAAATCTGACGTACTTGCCCATTGTGCTGTTTCTCCTTTTAAAACAAAACCGGTTCCTTCAAATTCAAAACTTGCTTCCTCTTTACTAGTTGACCATTCAACAGGAATTTTTGCAATAGGATACATGCCATCAAAACTTTTCTCAAATTTAACAGCTACCGGTTGCTGGGCTTTAATGATAATACTGTCTCCTTTTATTTTGCCTCCATTCCTTTCAATATTTAACAGTGCATGTTTTAAGCCAACAGCATATACGGTTTCAAGGCTCATGGTGGTATATTTAAAGTCGATGTTCTCTGCCTCTTTCAATCCCATTTTCCAATACGCAGGAATTTTATCAATGCATCAGTGATGTAATTGGCTGGCATAAAAAATATCCTACAGACTGGAAGCAAAGCTGGCTTGAAGTGCAAAAGAAATG
>JAYWAU010000540.1:0-3017 GCA_043782265.1 Ferruginibacter sp.
ATTTACCATTCTTCTTGTATTTGCATGGAGCGTTGGGTTAGCACAAACCAAAGAAGCAATTGACAGCTTGCACCATCAATTGGCGATTGCCAAAGACGATACCAGCCGTGTGAAGGAAATGGTATGGTTGTGCCTGGCATATCGTTTGGGAAATACTGACTCTTCCCTTTTTTATGGACAGCAGGCATTAACCGCCGCCCGGCAAATTAACTACCCGGCGGGAGAAATATTGGCCTTATCTTTTTTAAGTTATACCACGCAGCAAATGGGCAACTTACCTAAGGCGCTTGAAATGGCATTTAAGGCCCTGCAAATTGGAAATGCCCATCAACTGGAAAACAATGCAGGAGCGCTAAATGCCATTGGCGAAACGTACATTATGTTAAAAGACTATCCTAAAGCTTTAAATTATTTGCGACAACAAGAATCAATTTGTGCAACCAATGGCAATATAGAGGCATTTGCTTATGCTAAAAAAGATATTGCAGTAGTTTTTGAAGCAATGAATCAATTAGATTCGGCACAATATTATGTGCAGCAGGCCATTGAGAATTTTAGAAAGAAGGGCCGGGAGGAACCGCAAACTTATGAAACACTAGGTAACATAAAAATGAAATTAGGAAACTATAAGGAGGCACTGAATTTTTATCAAATAGGTCTTCAAATTTCCATTAAGAATAATGAACGAAGGGCTTCTGCAGGAGGATATAACAAAATCGCAACATTTTATAAGAGTATAAACCAACCTGATTCCGCCATTTATTATGCAACCAAAGGGCTGGAAGTATCAATGGCCATTTCTCAAAAAACCAGCATTCTTGAGGCTGCCGCTTTATTGAGTGAATTATATGAACAAAGGGACAACAAAGAATCGCTACGATATCTTAAAATAGCCAATGTTTATAAAGACAGTGTGTTTGGCCCGGGCAGCCTACAAGCCATTCAAACATTGGTTAACCAACAGGAAGAACATCAAAAAGAAATTGATGCTGCAAAAAAAACATATCAAACCCAATTAACACAATATGGACTGCTGGCGGGATTGGTAATGTTCCTGGTAACCGCCTTTATTCTTTATCGAAATAACCGGCGCAAGCAAAAAGCCAATGTTTTATTGCTTCAACAGAAAGAAGAAATTCAAAGCACTTTATCACAGCTTAAAGCCACCCAATCACAACTGATCCAATCAGAAAAAATGGCTTCATTGGGCGAGTTAACTGCAGGCATTGCGCATGAAATTCAAAACCCGTTAAACTTTGTGAATAATTTTAGCGAAGTAAGCAATGAATTAATTGTTGAAATGAATGATGAATTGGATAAAGGCGATATCAATGAGGCTAGAACAATTGCAAATGATATCAGACAAAATTTAGAAAAAATAAATCACCATGGTAGGCGGGCAGATGCCATTGTAAAAGGCATGTTGCAACATTCGCAAACCAGCACAGGGCAAAAAGAACCCACTGAAATTAATAAACTGGCAGACGAATATTTGCGCCTATCCTATCATGGCTTGCTTGCAAAAGACAAGTCTTTTAATGCAACATTAAAAACAAATTTTGATGAAAAAATTGGCAACATCAATATCATTCCGCAGGATATTGGAAAAGTGTTGCTGAATCTTTACAACAATGCGTTTTATGCGGTAATTGAAAAGCAGAAAGCGGAAAGCTTAAAGCCTAAAGCTGAAGGCAACACGTATGAACCTGAAGTGACTGTAACTACCCGAAGACTCAACTCCCCTTCAGGGGATGGGGGCAAGATTTCGATTTCCGTTAAAGACAACGGCAACGGCATTCATCAAAAAATAGTAGATAAAATATTTCAACCCTTCTTTACCACCAAACCAACAGGTCAGGGAACCGGACTTGGTTTATCATTGAGTTACGATATTATAAAAGCGCATGGCGGGCAAATAAAAGTGGAAACAAAAGAGAATGAAGGAAGTGAGTTTAAAATTCAATTACCAATTGTCTGAATCACCGATTAAAAGATGTCACAGATTAATAACATGAATGAATTCAATAAAGGATCATCGAAAATGAAGAAATCAGTGAAATCATTTAATCCCAAAATCCGTGATTCAGACAGAAGTTACGATATTATAAAAGCGCATGGCAGGCAAATAAAAGTGGAAACAAAGGTTGACGAAGGAACTGAGTTCATTATTCAATCATCTTTTGTCTGAATCACTGATTAAAACGATTAAAAGATTACACAGAAAAGATTAGTTACATTATGAATTAAACAAAGGGGCACCTAAGATGACGAAATTAGTGAAATCATTTAATCCCAAAATCCGTGATTCAGACAAACTATGATATTACAAAAGCACGTGGCCGATCGCTATCGGAAGCTATCGTGAAAAGTGGAAACAAAGGTTGACGAAGGAAATCCCGATCATGTCAAAAAAGGTCAAGGTGCTGAATTTATTATTCAGTTGCCATTTATTTAAACCTCCAATTTAAAATAAAAAAAAGAGGGCGAAAACACTACAAGCATTGTTACTATAAATATTTTAACTTCAAGAATGAATTTATCTTTTCTGTTAATCAAGCGATATCGTTGTGTTATAATTTTTTTATTATCACTACTGTTTAATGTTGCTGTGTTTGCACAGCTTAACTCCAGGTATTTAACGCAGTATACCGAGCTGGAGGGAGTTCCCGGATCGCAGGTTTTTAAGGTATTACCCGACAGGTTGGGTTATATATGGGTAGGCACCATCAACGGTTTGGCCAGGTACGATGGGTACGAATTTAAAAGATACTTTAGTAATCCAAACGATAGTACCTCTATCAAGGGGCTACTTGTATGGTCCCTTTTTGAAGACCATAAGGGGCAGATATGGGTAGGTTGCGGCCCCAGTTTTCTGAATGTTTATAACCCCGTTACCCAATCTTTCAGGCAACAAGACTTTAAAAACCTGGTTGACCATGCGGCAAATGTTGAGATAGGTATTTCGGCCATCAGTGAAGATGATAAGGGAAGGCTATACTTTGGTGTTACAAGCAATT
>JAYWAU010000541.1:0-8346 GCA_043782265.1 Ferruginibacter sp.
TAACAAAACAGAATTATCAATAATTGAAAAAAACGCCTTAACGTCTTCACAGCAAAATAAAAAAGTGATTAAAAAATGAAGTAACGCCTCAACGGCAAATAAAAAACAACAATGATAAATTTAAAAGAATTTGAAGTTTGGTTTGTAACCGGCAGCCAGCATTTATACGGCGAAGAAACATTAAAGAAAGTGGCGGAACATTCTACCATCATTGCAGCATCCTTAAACGATGCAAAGCAAATTCCGGTTCGGGTAGTATTTAAACCCACAGTTAAAAGCACAGAAGAAATTTACAGCATTTGTGAACAAGCCAATACAACAAAAAATTGTATCGGCATCATTGCGTGGATGCATACTTTTTCGCCAGCCAAAATGTGGATCGGCGGATTAAAGATCTTGCAAAAACCATTGTGTCATTTGCATACCCAGTTCAACCGTGACATTCCATGGAATGACATTGATATGGACTTTATGAACTTAAACCAGAGTGCACATGGTGACAGGGAGTTTGGTTTTATGGTAAGCCGCCTGCGCAAAAACAGGAAAGTAGTGGTTGGCCACTGGCAGGATCCGGAAGTACTGGAAGAACTGAATACATGGACCCGTGCCGCCGCAGGCTGGAACGATTGGCAGGGTGCTAAGTTTGTACGCTTTGGCGATAACATGCGTTTTGTAGCTGTTACAGACGGCGATAAAGTAGAAGCCGAATATAAGTTTGGCTATGCAGTAAATACACATGGTATTGGAGACCTTGTGCAGGTGATTAACCAGACAAGCGATGCAGCCATTGATACCCTCATTGAAGAATATGAAACGGCTTATACATTGGTGCCTTCTTTGCAAAAAGGTGGTGCACAATACAGTTCCTTAAGAGACGCCGCAAAGATCGAAATTGGTCTGCGTACTTTTTTAGAAGCAGGCAATTACAAAGGCTTTACAGATACCTTTGAAGACCTGCATGGCATGGCGCAGTTGCCCGGCATTGCAGCGCAACGCCTGATGGCAAGTGGTTACGGCTTTGCCGGTGAAGGCGATTGGAAAACATCTGCCCTGGTTCGGGCCATGAAAGTGATGGGCAGCGGATTGCCTGGCGGTAATTCTTTTATGGAAGATTACACCTATCACTTTGATCCTGCAAACCCGATGGTATTGGGTTCTCACATGCTGGAGATATGTCCATCCATTGCACATGGCAAACCAAGCTGCCAGATACATCCGTTGGGGATTGGCGGTAAAGCAGATCCTGTGAGGCTTGTTTTTGGTGCATCCGGCGGACCTGCATTGAATGCTTCTTTAATTGATATGGGTAACCGTTTCCGTCTACTGGTGAATGAAGTGGAGGCAGTAGCGCCGTTGCATGATTTACCAAAGCTGCCGGTAGCAAGGGTTTTATGGAAACCATACCCTGACATGAAAACAGGTTGTGCCGCCTGGATACTGGCCGGTGGTGCACACCATACAGGGTACAGCCAGAATTTAACCGCCACTCACCTGCAGGATTTTGCAGATATGGCAGGCATAGAATTTACCTTAATCGGTAAAGACACCAGCCTCTACCAGTTTAAAAATGAGCTGCGTTGGAACGAAGTGTTTTATCAAATCAATAAATAATCCTATTATTACAATCTCATTTTTTTAAGTTCCATTAAAACCTACAAATTGCTTTCGTATGAATAAGAACCTCGCATTTGCCGATTACATGGTATTCATTGTTTACTTTGTAATTGTGGCAACGTATGGCTATAGTATTTACCGTAAACGTAAAAAGAACGAACATGATGCCAAGGCTTATTTTTTGGCAGAAGGCACATTAACCTGGTGGGCCATTGGTGCCTCATTAATTGCATCAAATATTTCCGCAGAGCAGTTTATTGGCATGAGTGGTGAAGGTTTTTTTCTTGGTATTGCAGTCGCTGCTTATGAATGGATTGCTGCCATCGCACTGATAATAATAGCCATTTGGTTTATTCCGGTATATCTTAAAAATAAGATTTATACCATGCCGCAGTTTTTAAAGACACGGTATAATGAATCCACCGCGTTGATCATGGCGGTATTCTGGTTGTTCCTTTATGTGTTTGTAAACTTAACTTCCATTTTATACCTCGGTGCAGTTGCCATCAATGGTATTGCAGGCGGTGGTTATTTGCATACTATCATGGTTGGGCTTGCCATATTTGCATTACTGATATCATTGGGTGGTATGAAGGTGGTGGCTTACACAGATGTTATACAGGTGGCTGTATTAATTATCGGCGGCCTGGTAACTACATACATCGCACTAACAACAGTGGGCGAATATTTTGGTGTAGGCCAAAATGCCATTGCAGGTTTTAAAGTATTAATAAAAGAAGCACCTGAACATTTTAAAATGATCATCCCTAAACCAACAGTTGCTTCTACTCAAAATGATATCAACAAGTACATTACTTTCCCCGGCCTGTTGTCTTACCTGGCCGGCATCTGGATTATTAATCTTAATTACTGGGGTTGCAATCAATATATAACACAAAGGGCATTGGGAGCCGATTTGCAAACTGCCCGTACGGGTATTTTGTTTGCAGGATTTTTAAAATTACTTATGCCGCTAATTGTTATGCTGCCTGGTATTGCCGCATTTGTTTTGTACAAAGATGGCCATTTGCCCCAGCTGGTTGGCGGTAAAGATGGAGCTTATTCTGCTATCCTTACTTTTTTACCCACTGGTTTAAAAGGCTTGTCTGTAGCAGCTTTAACTGCGGCCATCGTTGCATCTCTTGCAGGAAAAGTAAATAGTATCTCTACCATTTACACATTGGATATTCATAAAAAATATTTCCATAAAGAGGGCAGTGAAAAATCGCAGGTATATACCGGAAGGGTTGCCGTATTTGCTGCAATGATACTGGCAGTAATGTTTACCTGGAACGATTTATTGGGCATTGGAGGTGTGGGTGGTTTTACGTACATTCAAAAATATACCGGCTTCATCAGCCCAGGTGTATTCGCTATGTTTATCCTGGGTATGTTCTGGAAAAGAACCACCGGTGCCGCTGCCATTGCTGGTTTAATAACCGGCTTTGCCTTGTCAGTATTATTCAATGAGTTTGCACCACAGTTATTTGGAAACGATACTTTTTTATACACCGCTTATGCCAATGGCAAAGGCGGCTTTGAAATACCATTCCATATTTGCATGGGACTATCATTCCTGTTTACCATGATTGTTATGGTGGCGATGAGTATGGCCGGTCCGAAAATAAATCCAAAAGCATTTGAATTAGACAAGGAAATGTTCAAACTAAAACCACAAACGACAGCAATGATAGTGGTAACCTTACTAATCATTTTTGCTTTGTATGTTAAGTTCTGGTAAAGCTATTGCATGCCAATGAAGCATGAAGGTTGTAATGAACCAGGCTTTTGTATTTCAATCAGGCTTCATTGGCGTCGCACTCTTGTACAGTTGTAATATTATTGCATGATTATTAAAAAGCACTATTTATTCAAACTTGCTTTTAAACGAAAGAAAAATTATAAATATTTCTATAATAAATGGAATTAGCCGAACCCGTAAAGTTGAAACAGGATTCAATTAGTATGCGACGTTATTCTCAACAAAAGCGATTGTTATTTGCCGTGGATTGTATCATTTTTGGATACGACGGGCAGGAGTTGAAATTACTGGTGATACAAAGAAGTTTTGAACCTTTTAAAGGTAAGTGGAGTTTGGTTGGTGGATTTGTAGGCGAAAATGAAAGTGCAGAAGGTGCTGCATCAAGGGTATTGAAAGAGCTTACCGGTTTGGATGGATTGTATATGGAGCAGTTACATGCCTTTACTGAGCCCGATAGAGATTCAGTGGAAAGAACAGTTTCCATTGCTTATTTTGCTTTAATTGATATTCAAAAATATAAGCAACAAATCAACGAAGACTATCATCCTGTATGGTTCCCTATCAACCAGCTACCTGAACTTATTTTTGATCATACGGCTTTTGTAGAATTGGCCAAAGAAAAATTGCGTTACAAAGCAGCATTGCATCCATTGTTATTTGAATTGTTACCTGCCAAATTTACCATGCCGCAGTTGCAGAGTTTATACCAGGCGGTTTATAATACTGAATTTGATAAGGGTAATTTCAACCGCAAATTACTCTCAACAAAATTATTGGTGAAGCTGAAAGACAAGGACAAACTCAACTCCAAAAAAGGCGCTTTTTATTATAAGGTGGATAATAAAAAATACAGTGCTTCCTTTAATTCTTTTCTAAACTTTGTACCGGGTAATTTACCTAAAAATGATTGATGTTTTATAGTTGGTTTACACAGATCAGCAAATCTTACATTTTCACTTTTTCCACCAGCTTAATATGATATTCCTGTATCAAAGCAGGATTCTCAGGTGTAAGTGTAAAGCTAATTTCTATGTTGGCTTTTTCTCCTTCCATCGTAAACGATCCTCGTAAATTATTGGCAGCTAAAAACTCATTTACTTTTATAATTTTACCTGCATTATTAAATATGGCAGTAGCTTCTTTGCTGAGTGTATCCGGAAAATAATCCATAAAGAAATTTGCTGCAAAAATGCCGGTAGCAGCAGCGTTATCCCAGTTTGGCAATAATTTGATCAATTCATTTTTTCTTTGATTTAAAATGTTGGATACTGGTAATAGTGTCGGTTGAAGTTTTGCCAGCGTGATCAAAGTATCTATTACCTGCATGTTAAAATTACTTGCCGATGCATACGTAAGGTTGCTGAAAGAAATAACACCAACACCATAATCCTGCAGTATTCGCCAGTTGCTGCCAAAACCGGGTAGGCCACCACTATGGCCTACTATAATTTTGTTGTCACAATCCCTGGTATAATTTAAACCATAACCATAGCCAAGCAAAATGGGGCACACACGGCCGGAGGGATATTTGTAATTTGCAACAAGCTGGTTCAGGTTCCAGAGATGATGCATTTCACGCAGTGAGCTTCTTTTAACAACACCGGTTTCTGCATCATTTCTTGCAAGCCATGCGGCAAGGTGAAAGGCAACATATTTACTGAAATCATCCATGGTAGTAATCATTCCGCCCATGGCACCATAAGCACCATCTCCCAATAATGGCTGCTCAACCCACTGGTCATTCAGCCAACGATATCCATGTGCCAATTGATTGGCGGGTACAGCTTTATAATCCCAGTAAGTATGCGTCATTCCTAGGGGGATCAGGATATTAGTGGTTATGTATTTTTCATAAGTTTGACCTGAAACTTTTTTGATAATGTAACCCAGCATGGCAAAACCCATATTGCTGTACTCATAAGCAATACCTGGTGCATTGGAAAAAGAAATTCCTTTTTTGATCATGCTGATCATTGCTTCATCTATAATGGCCAGTTGACGATCGCCCCAGGGATTGTCTTCTGGAAAACCTGCAGCATGTGTTAATAAGTGCCTTACAGTAATCGTCGGCGCATCACTGGTAAGATTGGATTGCCCTTTCATCTCAGGAATGTATATATAAACAGGGTCATCTAATTTCAGTTTGGCCTCATCTCTTAGTTTTAAAATGGCCATTGCTGTAAAACTTTTGGTCATGGAGGCGATTCTAAAATCTGATTGTGGTGTTACCAGAATTTTCTTGTCCAGTTCTGCATAGCCTATGCTGGAAGTATGTATTAATTTACCATCCACCACTAATCCAAAAGCAAAACCTGGGAAATGATTTTTTTCAGCATACTCCTTACATATTTTATCAATTACAGGAAAGGTTGCTTCAATGGCTGCCATTCTTTTACTAGTTGTTTGTGCAAAAGAATTATTTGCTATGCATGCAAATAATAAAGCCTCTAGCAATAGTAATGTTAATGGATGTTTCTTCATTTTGTATATTTTCTTAAGCGTTTATATAATACTCAATAACCAGGTGTATTAAATGTAAGTTCTTTGCACAACTACTTTAGACACCGGTTTTTTTTACTTGCTTCATGATTAAATATTCAGTAGGCGTCATCCCAAATTGTTTTGAAAAATTTCTTCCAAAATTTGTCTGTGATCCATAGCCCGTCATGTCGGCCACTTCATAAATTTTGTATTTTCCTTCAACCAATAATTCGGCTGCTTTTTTTAATCTTGTAATATTAATGAGTTCATTTGGTGTAAGGTCAGATATGGATTTTATTTTTCGGTACAAGGTAGGCTTACTCATATTCATTGATTTGGCTAGTTTTTCCACATCCAGTTCTGTATCTTCTAAATTATTATATATGGATTCATTTACCTTTTCTAAAAACACTTCATCCGTTTTTGTATGTGCCATGCTTTTTATGTGTACCAATGGAGAGCTTACAAAATACTCTTTTATCTTAGCCCTATTCAGTAACAGGTTGGCAATCTGTACCTGCAGATACGCTGGCGAAAAGGGTTTTTCAATATAAGCATCGGCACCTGTTTCAAGCCCTTCAATTTTTGATTGCAGGGTATTTTTTGCAGTAAGCAGAATAACTGGAATATGGCTGAATTCAAAATTGGTTTTAATTATTTTACATAATTCCAACCCATCCATAACAGGCATCATAATATCGGATATAACTAACTGAATCACTTCTTTTTTAAGTATCTCCAAAGCGTCTTGGCCATTTAATGCTTTGCTGATGGTATACTTTTCATTCAATTCATTTTCAATAAATTCAAGTATCTCCTCATTATCATCTACTAATAATATAACAGGTTTCATGTGTTGTTATTTATTGCTCTTTTAAAATTTCGGGTGTAATTTTCATGCCTTTAAACTAAGCCTCCTGACTAACAGGCATTGTAAGGTAAAACACATTCATTGAATTTTGTGGTTCTTTTAAATCAAGCACACCTTTGTGCAATTGTGCCAGCGAACGGGAAAGCGCTAGGCCAATGCCAGTACCTTTTTGTTTGGAAGTTTCCGGCAACCTGAAAAATGGTTCAAATATTTTATCTTTCATTTCGAAGGGTACAAGGTAGCCATCATTTTTAATCTCAATAGTAAAGCATTTATCTTGCTTTTCAACTGGCAGTAAATCTACCATCACCTTACTTTCTGCATATTTTATAGCATTGCTAAACAGGTTGGTTAATATCTTATTAAAAGCTTCAATATCTACAAAGGCAAATAATTCAGGAGTTGTAATATTCAATTCAAAATCAATATTTTTTTGTTCGGCCAGCGGCTTAAAGTTTATGTATGTATCAGATAGCAACTCAGCAATATCTGCTTTAATGCAGGTAAGACTAAACCCTTTTATTTCTGTTTGTCTAAAATCCAGTAATTGGTTACTAAGATCAATCAACCGGTTGGTATTTCGCTCCATAATCTTCAGGCTGTCTTTAATAATGGGGACTTCAGTAGTGTTTTTAATTACCTTTTCCAATGGCCCTTTAATTAAGGTTAAAGGTGTTCTTATTTCATGTGCTACATTGGTAAAGAATTCAATTTTTGCCTGCAATATTTCTTTTTCTTTTTCACTTTCAATCAATTCAATTTTCCGCCTGTTTTTTTCTTCGGTTCTTTTGTGATAATACCGGGTGAAATAATATACCATCAACAGGCCTCCCAAAATATAAGCAAAAAAAGCCCATCTGCCAGCCCACCAGGGTGGAAGAATCTGAATGGTTAAAATGGTTTGCTGTTTATTCCATACCCCGCTGCTGTTGGCAGTTTTTACTTTAAAAGTATAAGTGCCGGGAGATAGTTCAGTAAAATATACTTTCCTGTTAGTTTTCAGGTAAATCCAGTCTTTATCCAATCCTTCCATTTGATAGGCATATTCAGACATTTCCGGAGCTGTGTAACTAAGCGAAGCAAAATCAATACTAAAGGTAGACTGGTTATAATTTAATACAATGCTGCTTGTGTTAATAATAGATTTTGTTAAAGGCGAACCGGTTTTTGCAATAGAAAGTTCTTTATTAAAAATTTGGAAACCGGTTATGTAAAGAGGTGACACAAAAGTATCTTTAATGAACTCAGCCGGATGAAAACTTATCAGCCCTTTTACACTTCCAAAATACATTTTTCTATCCTTGTCTTTGTAGGCCGAATTAAAATTGAACTGGTCACTTAATATTCCATTTACCCTTGTATAAATAATTGTGCGGTTGATTTGTGGATTAAAGCAAACCAATCCTTTAGAAGTAGAAAGCCATAAATTATTCCTTTCATCTTCTAAAATACTTAATATAAAATTACTGGGTAATCCATTCTCAGTGGTGTATCTTTTAAAATCATTCGTTGTTTTATTTAGCATACACAGCCCACCTTCTGTAGCAAACCATAAATTATTTTTACTGTCTTCAAATATGCTGTTTACCCTGTCGCTACATAAACTATTCCTGTTGCC
>JAYWAU010000542.1:0-8333 GCA_043782265.1 Ferruginibacter sp.
GTGTGGGGTAAGCAAATAAAATTATTTAGCGGAACTGATCTTAAAGGATGGCATGCAATGGGAGAAAACCAATGGGTGGCCAAAGGGGGTATTTTGCAAAGCCCCCGACCTCTATCCAACCTTGTAACAGATCAGACTTTTAACGACTTTAAATTGCACATTGAATTTCGTTATCCCAAAGAAAGTAACAGTGGTGTTTACCTGCGTGGAAGGTACGAAGTACAGGTTGCAGACAGCAAAGGGCTAGAACCCTCAAAAGACCAGCTTGGTGCAATTTATGGCTTTATAACACCCAATGAAATGGTTGCAAAAGAGTCGGGGCAATGGCAAACCTATGATATTACACTTGTAGGCAGAATAGTTACTGTGGTAGCAAATGGTAAGACTATTATTTGCGAACAGGAAATACCTGGAATAACCGGTGGTGCTATCAATAGCAAAGAAGGCGAGCCAGGGCCCATATTTTTACAGGGAGATCATGGAACAATTGAATACCGCAATATTCTTATAACACCAGCTAAATAATTTATTAGATTAAATAGTTGCTAAAAAAAATTGTCATCTTTATTTTTTTTCAATGGCCGGCAGAAAAGCCGGCCATTGAATTTTGCAAAAATGAAGAAAACAAATTTATAGACTTTATCAGGAATGAAATTGAAAGTATATCCTTTGATGATTAAAGCGGTCCGCCTGTATCGTATAATATTTTAACGATGTTCTTTTCTCCGGGCTTACTATCCATTTCGTAAGACTTTATTCTTTTTCCATCAATGATTTCCAGCACTGAGGTATTGGGGGGAATTGAGCCGAGGTTATCAGCCATAAAAATAATTGTATTCGCACCTGGCTTTAATGCTACTGTAATGTATTTAGGAGCTTTTTTTACAGGGCAACCCTGCACAAGCCACACATTATTTATTTTGATTGAAACACTATCACCGTCATCAATTACATCATCCCAGATGGCAAAAGTAAGTTGTTGTGTATGGGATATGATGCTGCCTACCAGTTTTTCACCTTTTAATAATAATTTTTCTTCGCCGGGTTTAGTGTTGTCTACAAAATATCTTTCTTTTGATTTATCTGGATCACAAACCAGTTTTACTGTAATGAATGTTGCGCCACTGTCTTTTCTGGTTGCAAAATCAAGTGCAAATTTTTTATTGCCAAACTCAAGATTCAGTTTGCTTGTACTGGGTAAATCACCTCCAAAATTATCCACAAAAAAGGTGAGGATATTTACTCCCGGGGAAAGCAGGATGTCAGATTGGTATTTCTTTTTTTCTGTTTGAATTTTATCAAAAATTACCTGCCCATTTAAGGTAACAGATACCACATCATTTTTCTTTTTTCTACTTGCTGAAAAATTAATGATGCCATCCCGTGTTGGTAAATAAATAGTATCTCTTAATCCAAAATAGGTGGGAGATAAAGCAGGCTCCAGCATGCGATCGCTTTGGTCATCATGCCAGGGGATACTGCTAATTTTTTTTAAACTGATATCTGCCCCTTTCAAAAAATCACGCAATCTTATTTCCGTTGGCTGCAAAGTATCTGCGGTAGCGGTTTTTGGGGCAGCAACCTGTTTAGTCTGCATACGGAGGATATTCAAAACGGGCGTTCCTTTTGAGTCTTTGCTAAGATCAAAACTGCCACTTAATAACAACGCCCAATCATGTAAACTGAAAGGATTTTCAAACCTGGGATATTTGTTTCTGCTGATGCCTAACTCACGGCTGTTTTTTTTAACAAGCAATAGTTCGTATTCTGCAACAAAGCTATCGCACTCAATTTTTAAATGTGCCGGGTATAATATATTTCTTTGAGAGGGAGCAATATTTAATTCAAATTTTATAGGAGAGGAAGTTAGATCTTGGGTATACACCATTTGCCAATTGCCTGCAAAAGCCTCAGTTTGTGCAAGTAGTTGCAAAGAATAAAAAAGGCAACAAAAAATGAATAAAAAAATATTTTTAATCACAATATTTTTTTAAGGCACCAACACGTACTGCAAAATTGCAGGGTAAAGTTACCCTTTAATTCCTCAGTTTTATTGCTTCAATCTTTTGCAGCACTGAAAAAAAATCAAAAATTTCCCATAGAAAGAAAGTAGAAAAATAGCCTAATTAATTGGGTGATTTTTTTACATACTTCGTCAATATCACAATTTGAGCATTGTTTACTTTACCTTCTATCTGTTCAGGGTTATCTTCAACCAAACGAATTTTACGTACTACTGTACCAACTTTGGCACTAAAGGTTGCTCCCTTTCATATCCGAAGATGCTACGCTAACTTGTTGCCGGAAATGGAGAGTACTGCATATAAAATATTTGCTTCTTTCAAGCCACACAATTCGCAACGGCTGGTGCTTCTTTTTTGAAGTTCCTTTTCAAAACTCATATTGATAATTATTTATTAAAGGGGGCGAAGGTAATAAAATATCTTGCCTTGTTATTGAGTAGTATCTGCAAATAATAAATCTGTAAAATATGAACAGGGCAGCGTTCTATACTGAATTTGACGAAATATTTGATTGCCGGTATTTAAATATGTTAATTGCAAAAGCCTATAACAGTACTTTTCTTTTTAAGACTACCATGCCACGGTACTCCTTCTTCATCAATTCAAAATCTGGAAGTGGTAATTGAAAGCTATCACAAATGGTATAGCCCAGTGATTTATAAAACGCAATGGCATCAGTTGCAGAATCCATCGCCTTTAAAAAAATAATTTCTTTCTGTAATTCTTTTGCACGTTGCAAAGCAAGCAGCATTAACTGTTTTCCGAGTCCTTTGCCCTTTGATGTTGTATGCAGGTAAATTCTTTCTACTTCCATTTTGTCCGCTTCTTCTTCGCCTGGTAAAATTGCAAATAAATTAAGTTTTATATATCCTGCCGGTATACCATGCACTGTAACAATATAATATTCTGTGGCAGGATTGGCTATTTCTTTTTCTATTTTATCAGTGGCATACGCATATTGCTCCATGTACCATTCAGCACCACCAGGATACCAAAGGTGTAAATAATGTTGCTTATAAATTTCTTTTGCAAGTTTGCTAAGCAGCATTGCATCCGTAAAAGATGCTTCGTAGATATTGATCAATTTTGTAAAAATGACAAGTTAAAAATCAGGCTGCAATTATTTGAATTAAATTTAAATAATTGCAGCCCCTCCAAATTAAGTAATGTTGGTTTAATCATCGGTTATCTTTATTAAAATGATACAGTAATTTCCAACCGCTATTTCAATCTGTAAATTATTGAAATCGAAAATTAATTGCCTGGCTAATTGACGCTCTTTTTGTAATACTTCGCCAAAGGCATTACAAAGTTTACCCGACAACATTTTTCATTTTTACTATCCATAAACAAAACTTAAAAATATTCAATCGGCAATATTATTTACCAGCGATGAAGACTGTTGGCTTTTCAGAAATTCTTCTCTTACTACTTTAGCTGTTTTATGTTGACCTGTATGGCTCCAGCCGGGTGCCATGATGATGTAGAGCAATTTGTTTTTTATGCCTGGCGCTTTTATTACATCTTTTGCAAGGGCAACAATTTCGCCAAAATATACATCAATAAAATTGTGGGGATTCATTGGGCGGGTAATACCATATTCGGGTGGAAGCGTTAGTTTTTCATGTTCTAATGTTCCAAAAATCCTGTCCCAGATATTAAGCAGGTTGCAGAAATTAGTATCCATGTACAAAGGATTTTTAGCATGTGAACACGGTGATGTGAAGGGGTTAGTACAAAAGACTTCATAAAGCCCAGTCGCCCGTCTTTTAAAATATTTTCCCCCACATGTATAAAGGCACCCCAGGTGCCATCTATAAACATAATGAAAAATAACAGCGGTGGATTTACACCCAGTAAAATACAGATGGAAGTTCTAATTACATCTGCATAAGGAGCTTCAAGAAAAAAATGTGCGTAGGTTACAGAAAGATTCATGGTATCCGGCGCATGATGGGTGGAATGAAGGCACCAGAACAATCTTACTTTATGGCCCAGATAATGATAAACAAAATGCGCCAGCTCCCAAATAATATAGCCGTAAATGAGCCAGTACCAGGTAAAGGAGGTTTTAATGAATGCATATTTTTCAAATAGCCCTATGCAAAAGCTAACAGCTGCAATAGAAATAAATCTGCCAACAAAATTGTTAAAAACATAAATCAAAAAAGTAACCTTATAATCACTGCCCCTAAATTTTTTATAAATAGCAGCCCTGATAATTTCAATGATCAGTAGCAATGGAATTAATGGCCCTACGGCGCTGGTAATACCATCTAATGTTTGCAGTGAACCGTAGTCCCCCGACTTAAACATTTTTAACCAGGCTTCAATGCCAAGAAAAGATAGCAGCTCATGATAAAGAAATTGAAAAACTTCCATTGCGGTTGTATTTAAAAATTGCGCTTGTAAATATAATAATCAAAGTGATTTAATGGGCAACCTGTTTTTTTCTTAATTTCAACCCTGCTTCTTTTAAATAAAATCAACAATGTTATGCGAAGTATTTATCTGCTTGCAATTTTACTTTTTACAGTATTTTCTGCTGCAGCACAAAATAAACGGGGTGGCACTCCGGATATCATTCTTTTTAATGGCCGTGTATGGACAGGCAATGAGGAAGCTCCTTTTACCGAAGCTGTGGCTATACGGGGAAACAATATTCTGCAAACAGGTACATCTGCTGAAATTAAAAAACTGGCAGATCAACATACTAATCTTATTGACTTACAGGGAAAATTAGTAACGGCCGGCATTAATGATGCACATATCCATTTCCTCCATGGATCACTAGGTTTAACCGGTATAGATTTGTATGAGAGTAAGACTCTGGATGAAGCCCTGGCAACTATAGAAGCATTCGTAAAAAAACATCCTGAAAAAAAATGGATTACAGGCATGGGATGGCAATACGGTATTTTTGAAGGCGGTATGCCAACAAAAGACGCTCTAGTGAAATTGGATAAAATTGTTAAAGACCGTCCTGTATACATTGATGCATATGATGGACATAGCATATGGGTAAATAGCAAAGCAATGGAAATGGCAGGAATAACAAGGGATACAAAGTTTGAAGGATTTGGAGCAATAATAAAAGATGCCAATGGAAATGCAACCGGTGCTATTACAGAAGGTGCCAGATCGATTGTTTCAAAAATTATTCCACCACCAACCATAGAAGAAAAATTAACTGCGCTAAGAAAAGGAATGAAATATGCAGCAGCACTTGGTATTACCAGTATTCAAAATGCAAGCGGTACTGTAGAAGAATTTTCACTGTATGAAACCTTATTGAAAAATAACGAACTTACCCTTCGGTCAACCACGGCTTTTAGTGCAGGCAAAAAAACAACAGAGGATGATATACAACAGTTTATAAAAGTAAAAAACCGCACAGATAGAAACCCTGTATTGAGGGCTGTTTGTATAAAGTTTATGCTGGATGGTGTAATTGAATCGCATACCGCACCAATGCTTGAACCCTATAGCAATGCAACAGCAGATGGCAAAAATGCCAACAGCGATTTTGCACTGCCATTAGCTACATATCGCAGCCTGCTTAATCGTTTTGATAAGGAAGGTTTTCAAATTTATACACATGCCATTGGCGACCGGTCAGTAAGAGAAGCGTTGAATGCTTATGAAAATGCACAAATTATCAATGGTACAAAAGGTAGGCGCCACCGCATTGAGCACATTGAACAAAGTTCTCCGGATGATATTCCCCGTTTTGCAAAACTAGGTGTGATGGCTTCCATGGAACCAATTCACGCAGACCCCGGCACGATGGAAGTTTGGGCAAAAGCAGTGGGTGAAAAAAGGTTGCCTCATTCGTTTGCATGGGCATCCATGTTAAAAAATAACGTGCATTTAGTTTTTAGCAGCGACTGGCCAGCCTGCCTTACACCCGATCCCATGCGGGGCTTGCACAATGCTGTTAACCGCCGCACGCCACAGGGTTTTCCTGAAGGAGGCTGGGTGCCGGAACAAAGCGTTTCGGTAAAAGATGCGTTGATTGCTTATACACAAGGCGGCGCTTATTCTTCTTTTGATGAAAATATAAAGGGGAAGATTTTGCCCGGTTACTTAGCGGACATAATCGTTTTTTCTCAGGATCTTTTTACCATACCATCCATGGATATTTATAAAACAAAAGTGTTGATGACTATATTTAATGGCAAGATTATTTATTCGGATAAACAATTTGCAAAGTAACCCTAAGCCTTTTCTAAAATTCTTTATTTTTATTTTCCTACATCACCTAAATCGTATAAAACATAGCCTTTTAGCTGGTACGAAGATTTTACAGTTTGCGCCGTAAGAGACACTTTTACATCATCAACTAAATCTTCTTTTTTTATATTTAAAAAAGTCATGGCCTGGCCACAGGCAATAAACTTTGCGCCTATATTTTTTGGCTCATTAAGCAGTTTCAAGTTTGGATTGTCCAGTTTATAATGGTCTTTATAATATTTATTGGTACTAAAGGCTTTCAATGCGCCCGCATGTACAACTATCACCGGCATTATTTTATTAACAGAGATACCTGATGCCACATGCAGGTTGATGATCCTTGCTACTTCAACCAAACCATAGTTGTTTTCTTTTGCCACCGAGTCAGGATTATTGGCGGTTAACTCAAACAGCAGTTTATAATCTATTTTAGGGTCGGGTATTTCTGTTGAATCTTTAACAGGTGCAACACCTGAATATTCGCCGGCATTAATAACCGGAAATATGGCAGTAGTCTTAATTTTTTCCCATCGTTCCCTTTCTGCAAATTGTTTTTCGATTTTTACAGAATCTTCATGGATAGCAGCCCGCAGGCTAATGTCTTTTTGTACCTTTATTAGACTATCTGTGTTGTACTTTTGTGAAAAGCCAACTAAGCATACCATGAATAAAATAATAATTAAGGAAATTTTTTTCATTCGTTTTAGTTTTATGGGAAGATACATTTTAATAATATATTGAACAACAATCAGGAAAGCTTAAAATTTTTACAAAGGGAGTGTCAATAAATTAAATAATGAGAAACACTAAAACAAAACAATCCATCATTATAGGGTTACTGCTACTTGCAGCAGGCATCGTAATTTTCTATCTGTGCAAATCCGGTAATACCAGGTTGGATAAACCAGCTGATTCAAGTACCTGGCATTTTCCTGATACCAATACACTGGTATCAACTCCCGGGGCTGAATTGATCCGCTATGGAAGAGAATTGATTATTAATACAGCTGCCTACCTTGGGCCAAAAGGCATCGTTAAACATATTAGTAACGGGATGAATTGTGGCAACTGTCATTTGGAAGCAGGCACAAGGTTAAATGGCAATTGCTTTGCTATGGTAGCATCTACTTACCCTAAATTTCGCAAGAGAAGCGGCAAGCTGGAATCAATCGAATATCGGGTGAATGATTGTATGGAAAGAAGTCTGAATGGGAAAAAACTTGACAGCCTTAGCAGAGAAATGAAAGCCATGGTATCTTACATAAAGTGGCTTGGCAAAGATGTACCGAAAAATGTTCGTGTAAAGGGAACAGGGATACCAGAAGTGCCGTTATTAAAACGGGCTGCATCTGTTGATAGTGGCGGTAACGTTTACCTAAAAAATTGCAGCCGTTGTCATGGTGCCAATGGGGGGGGTATTTTAAAACCAGATTCAACCGGTTATTTATTCCCTCCTCTTTATGGTTCTAACAGTTATAATGTAAGTGCCGGAATATTTATGCTTTCGAGGTTTGCAGGATTTGTAAAATACAATATGCCATTTAATGCCTCACAAAAAGATCCTGCATTATCTGATGCAGAAGCATGGGATGTGGCAGCTTTTATCAATTCGCAGGAACGGCCGGGAAAATTATTTAAAGAAGACTGGCCTGATATTGCGACCAAGCCATTTGATTATCCTTTTGGCCCTTACGCCGATAGTTTTTCTGAGCAGCACCATAAATACGGCCCCTTTGAAATAATAAAAGAAGGAAAAAAAAGTAAATAATTTAATTCCATTCGAAATTTTTTCTCACCTCATAATATAAATAAAGTATGCCCCTTAAACAAGGCTACTGTTAAACTATACGTTTACCTTATTGGTGTATTTGTTAAAATAAATAAAAAACCAACCTAAGTATTTGTTCGTACGAAAAATTTCCTACCTTTACTCCATGAACAAAAAAATTGCGGGTACATCAAAAACAGAACCCACCAAATCAGAGTTAGAAATATTGCAGGTGTTATGGCAGTATGGCCCTTCAACAGTTCGTTTTGTAAACGATACCCTGAACGAACAAAAGCGGACCGTTCAAT
>JAYWAU010000543.1:0-3006 GCA_043782265.1 Ferruginibacter sp.
ATCCAGTGCGATGGCTGTTGATTTCATCCTCGTAGTACGTGGCTTAAACTGGCTTTTTAAATTTGTTTTCAACGCATCCAGTATTTCATCAAACGTATACAATTCATTTACCCTTACATCTATCACAAATTTACATTGCGCCGGTACTACATTGTGTTGTTTGTTATCCGTATCAATCACTGTTACAGTTAACCGGGAATCACCCAACAGAGCACTCACTTTATCAAACTTATAATTTCTTATCCAGTTAATATCATCCAATGCTTTGTATAGGGCATTCTCACCTTCATTGCGTGCAGCATGGCCGGCCCTGCCAGTTGACAGGCAATCGATCACCATTAAGCCTCTTTCTGCCACTGCCATTTCGAGTTTGGTGGGCTCACCCACAATACCAAAATCAATATTTCCTAAAAATGGCAATACCAGTTCAATGCCATTTACGCCACTGATCTCTTCCTCCGCACTGGCGGCAAATACAACGTTGTGTGAGGTATCTGCCTGGTTATAAAAATGTAAAAAGGTAGCCATTAAAGAAACCAGGCAACCGCCGGCATCATTGCTTCCCAGGCCAAACAATTTCCCCTCTTTTTCAACCGGTATAAACGGATCCATGGTGTAACCTTTGTTGGGCAATACTGTATCGTGATGAGAGTTTAATAATATCGACGGCTTGTTAACATCGTACTGCTTGTTCTTGGCATAAATATTATTACCCACCCTTGCAAAAGGAACATCATGCTTTTTAAAAAAAGCACAAATAATTTCTGCGGTATCATTTTCTTCTTTTGAAAAAGAGGGCGTAGCGATGAGTTGCTTTAGGAATCCAACTGCTTCGTTGAACAATTCGTTTGTTGTCATCATTTTATTAAAGTTCCTTTTGTGTCTGGTGTAACATTTTGTAGCAGATCATTTGCATGGCCTATCAGTACTTCTTTTACGCCATTGTCAATGGCTGCAAATGCATTGTCGATTTTTGGCAATATACCATCGAATAAATTTTTATCGGTCAATAGTTGCTGGTACTTTTCTTTGGTAATTAATGTGATCACAGAATCATCATCTTCCACATTTTCCAGCACGCCATTCTTTTCAAAACAATAGATCAGCCTCACATCGTAACTGTTTGATAAAGCTACTGCCAGTGACGAGGCAACAGTATCGGCATTGGTATTCAGCATTTGCCCGTTTCCATCGTGTGTTAAGGGCGCTATAACCAATGTAAAATTATTTGCCAGCAGTACTTCTAAATTTTTTACCGCTATTTTCTCTTTTACTACGTCGCCAACAAATCCATAGTCAATATCTTTTACAGGTCTTTTCACTGCTGGAATAATGTTGGCATCGGCACCAGTTAATCCAATAGCATCGCACTGTAAGGATTGCAATTTTGCAACGATCTTTTTATTTACCAATCCGCCATATACCATCGTTACAAGGTCGATTGTTGCTTCATCCGTAATCCTTCTTCCATTTATATAATTAGATTGGATACCTAACTGCTCTCCTATTTTGGTAGCTATCTTTCCACCTCCATGCACCAGTATTTTTTTAGCCTTGATGGATGCAAAATTTTGTAAAAATGCAGTAAGGTTGTTTTCATCATCAATGACATTACCGCCGATTTTTATAACGAATAGTTGCTCCATCAGAATCCGTTTAATATTTCTGAAATTACCGCCTGTGCTGCCCAAACCCTGTTGCCGGCTTGCTTTGTAACAAGGCTGTTTGCGCTGTCCAATATTTCATCGCTCAATTCTACATTGCGGCGAACGGGTAAGCAGTGCATTACTTTCGCATTACTGGTCAGTTTTATTTTATCTTCCGTCAGCATCCACGCCGGATCATTGCTGTAAATTTTTCCATAATCATTATAAGTACTCCAGTTTTTTACATACACAAAATCTGCATCTTTCAGGGCCTCATTCTGGCTGGTAATAATAGTTGCACCTTTTGTATACTGTTCACTCAGCTCATAGTGTTCCGGATGCGTAATCACGAAATCTGCTTCTCCCCATGCATTCACCCATTGGGCAAATGAATTGGCTACACATTGTGGTAATGGCTTTACATGTGGTGCCCAGGTTAATACGATTTTGGGTCGGGAGTTACTACCCCCATCCCCTAAAAGGGGGTTATTTGAAGACCCGGCTATCAATGCCAAATTCCTATTGTTTAGTGATTCTTTTATAGTGAGAATATCTGTTAGTGATTGCAGCGGATGTAGTGTGGCGCTTTCTAAACTGATGATGGGTACGCCTGCGTATTGAACAAATGAATTCATCACGAGTTCGCTGTAATCATCTTCCCTATTTTTTAAAGAAGGAAATGTGCGGATGCACAAAATATCAAAGTACTGACCAAGAATTGGTGCTGCGTCTTTTACATGCTCCACCGTGTTGCCGCTCATGATAGCACCTTCTTCAAATTCCAGTGCCCAGCCTTCTTTATCTACGTTAAAAACAATGGCTTCCATACCCAAATTTTTTGCGGCTACCTGTGTACTCAATCGGGTACGCAGACTTGGGTTTAAAAATAGCAATCCAATCCGCTTATCCGCTCCCAGATTTCTGCTGGCAAAAGGATTTTTTTTAAATGCCAATGCTTTTGCAACAAGAGCATTAATGTCAACTACATCGTTTACAGAAATAAAATTTTTCATTTTTGAAGCTGAAGGCTGAAGGGCTCAAAGCGAAAGGCTAAAAGCTGAAAGCGAAAGGCTAAAAGCTGAAAGCAAAAGGCTAAAAGTAAACAGCGTGATTAATTAGTAACTACTTCCTTATTGTTTTTATTAAATTTATAAGCATTGCTTTTACCGTATTTACTTTACTGCATGCCAATTTGTAAATTTCATCATTGATGTAATGCAAATCGAAAGCAAGTAATAAACAATATTCTGCTTCCTGTGCAGAACGCAAAGAGATATCTAAAAAATGAGCAAAATTTTTATCCGTATTGCGTCCACATCCTTCTGCAATATTTAAAGGAATAGAATAAGCTGCTCTCTTT
>JAYWAU010000544.1:0-3006 GCA_043782265.1 Ferruginibacter sp.
CCAGGTACCCAAAATAAGTCAGCAAAACCATGCTTTGTTTGCAGTAGCCGATTTAACCTTTGACCCAAGATGGGAAATAAATGTTGGCCCTGGTTGGGGATTAACAAAAGCCACCGATGGTTTTGTTTTTAAGCTATTGGTTGGACGACGCATTAGCTGGAAGAAGTAATTGCTTAACGCACAAATATTAAACCATGCAGTTTTAAAAATCACCACTGGTTTTGTTAAATTGATTACATTAGTAATAAATTATGCAGCCATGCGAAAGAATATTTTTCTTGCCATTTTATTACTAATTGCTTTACAACATTTATCGGCACAATTTACCATTAGTCCCAACCATCGTTACCTGCTTAAAGATGGCAAACCATTTTTCTGGATGGGCGATACCGCCTGGGAATTATTTCACCGGCTAAATAAGGAAGAAGCCGATCGATATCTTAAACGTAGAAGTGAGCAAGGTTTCACTGTAGTTCAAGCGGTGGTACTTGCCGAAATGGATGGCCTTCATTCGCCCAATGCTTATGGTGAAACGCCGTTGATAAACGATGACCCCACAAAGCCCAATGAAAAATATTTTGAGCAGGTAGATTATATTATCGACAAAGCTGCCACATATAATATAAACATTGCGCTGCTACCCACCTGGGGCGATAAAGTTTTTAAAGACAAATGGGGTGCAGGTCCGGAAATATTTAATGAACAAAATGCAGCCGTATATGCCGACTGGATTGCCAAAAGGTACAAGGATAAAAAAAATATTATCTGGGTATTGGGTGGCGACCGTACGCCAAGGGGAGAGCAGGATCTTGCTATCTGGCGATCTATGGGCAATGCCATCATGAAGGCAACCAATGATAAAGCCATCATTACTTTTCATCCGCAACCAAACCAATTGGGTTCTGCAGAATGGTTTCAAAAAGATAAATGGCTTGCCTTTCATATGTTTCAAAACGGGCACTGCCGGGATGTACCCATCTACAATAAAATAAGTGCTGTGTATAAGCTTGAGCCTGCAAGGCCGGTGATGGATGCAGAACCGATTTACGAAGATCACCCGGTTTGTTTTGATGCAAAAGACCTTGGTATATCAAGTGCTTATGATGTACGCAAGTATGCCTATCTCGATTTGTTTGCCGGGGCTCATGGGCATACTTATGGCTGCCACGATATCTGGCAAATGCATTCACCAAAATATGAACCTGTTAACGGCCCGCATTATTTCTGGTACGATGCACTCGAATTACCTGGCGCCAATCAAATGATCTATGTGAGAAGGCTGCTGGAAGCATACCCAATAACGGATAGAATTCCCGACCAGTCTTTAATAAAAGAAAACGTACTTACACCGGCAGAACGCATACAAGCCACGAGAGGGAAAGACTATTGCATGGTGTACACTACAGCAGGGAGATCATTTACAGTGCTTGACACAAAAATAAAATCTGATCATTTAAATGCTTATTGGTATGATCCCCGCAATGGTAAAAGCAGTACTGTTCAATTACAGCATGCCGGCAAAAATGAATTGTTTATACCGCCGGGTTCGGGGTATGGGCAAGACTGGGTGCTGGTGATAGAAGATGCTGATAAAGGGTATAAAAGACCATGATACTACCTTTAGACAATACTCATTTTTTTATTAACTACATCCTGCCTATTTTCACTGCATGCCAGTAACGCATCCGCATATCATCCAATTATTACGGTGTATCGACCTGGAAGAAAAGGAACAGGTTAAACGATATAGTTTAGATCAGCAACATACCCTTAAATCTTTAAAGGCAGAGGGTTTGGCGTTGCACCCTATTGTGGTTACCCGCAAAAATTTCGGTTATGCAGATTATCCTGAAATTAGTTTTCGATTAAATTTTCCGGCAGAAACAAACCAGTTTAAAGATGGCGCTGCAATAGAATGTTTTTATACCGGCGAAGAACCGGTTAAGGGGGTATTAATTAGTTTAGATGGCAAGGTGGGTGAGTTTAGGTTATTTGCACCCGACTTTCCTGACTGGATAGAAGATAATGGTGTAGGTATAAAATTAGCTCCTGATCAACGCACTACCACCATCATGAAAACTGTTTTAAATAACCTGGAAAACAACAAAGAATTGTTCAAGTTATTTAAACAGTTACAGGATGATTCGCCACGAGAAAAGACGCCGACAATTGCAGCCAATCCATCATTGGTTTTCAATAATCAACATTTAAACGAAAGTCAGCAACAGGCAGTAATTGCCATTACACAAAATGAAAATATAACTATTGTGCATGGTCCACCCGGAACGGGTAAAACCACCACACTAATTGAAGCCATTGTTCAATTGATAAAAGCAAGAGAAAAAGTATTGGTGTCGGCACCCAGTAATACGGCCGTGGATAATATTGCCAAAGGCCTGATAACACAGGGCATTCAGGTATTAAGAGTAGGCAATGCCAGCAAGGTGGATGAAACAATTTTTTTACACACCCCTGAAGGAAGGCTATCGAACAGCAAGCAACAAAAAGAAATTAAAGAGCTAAAAATAAGGGCAGAGCAGTTTAGAAAAATGGCGCTGAAATACAAACGGAGTTTTGGCAAGGAAGAGAGAGAACAGCGCAACCTCTTATTTAAAGAAGTAAAAAATATCAGGACTGAAATAAAAAAATTACAAGCCTACAACGAAGAAAAATTATACATCGGAGCTGATGTTATTTTAGGCACCCCCATTGGTTTGTACGATGCAAAAATTAATCACCTTACTTTTCACACACTGGTAATGGATGAAGCCGGGCAATGCATTGAACCATTGGCATGGTGTATTTTTCCACTGGCGCAAAAATATGTGTTGGCAGGTGATCACTTCCAGCTCCCTCCTACTATACTAAGTAATGAAGCTGCCCGGCTCGGTTTAAATCAATCCATTTTAGAAAGGAGTATTGCATCGGTTAATAATATTTTCTTACTAAACATCCAATACCGTATGAGAGAAGCCATTGCAGGTTTTAGCAGTGCCTACTTTTACA
>JAYWAU010000545.1:0-3005 GCA_043782265.1 Ferruginibacter sp.
TAAAATTCAGGATCTATTTAGAAGAAGATGACGCTGTTTACAGGGACATCGTGATCAGGCATACACAGAATTTCCAAGATCTGCATTTTGCAATTTTGAAGTCTTACGAATTCGATTCAAAGCATAAAGCCACATTTTTCCGCAGCAATGATCACTGGCAGAGGGGAAGGGAGATCAGCTTTGAACGATATGATAAGCCTTATGTGGTAGAGCCTTTATTGATGGCGGATATCATCATCGGTTCAGAAATACGCGATACCAACCAGAAATTCGTATACGAATACGATTTTGAAAAGCATTGGGTATTCCTGGTAGAACTGATCAATGTGAGCAAAGAGGAAAGCAGTAAAACAACCTATCCATCTGTATCCAGAACCGAAGGCATTGGGCCGCAGCAATACGGTACCAAAAGCTTATTGGGTGATAAATTCGCCGATATAGAAGAAAAATACGACTTGGCAGAAGCTGCCGAAGGTTTTGGCACCGAAGGAGAAGAGGTTGATACGGATACGGAAGAGGATACAGGAGCAGCAGAAGAAGAAGGCGCGCAGGAAGAAGAGTTTTAAGTAGTAAGTGATAAGTAGTAGGTCATATACTTTAATGAAACCAACCGCTTTTGTGTGTTGGTTTTGTTTTAAGTGAGGATGAATAAAGTTAAAATCGGTAAAGAAGTTAACATAGGTATAGAAAAATAAAAATAAAAGGTATAGGCATTTCTAACTACTCTAACTTCTTTAACCATTTTAACCAGAAGTCCCCTCCTCACAGGAGGTAAAGAAGGAATCAAAATATGAATACAGTCATCATCATCTCAGGCCCAACAGCAGTAGGCAAAACATCTTTCGCAATTGAACTGGCCAAACATTTTCAAACGGATATTATTTCTGCTGATTCCAGGCAATGCTATCGCGAGATGAAAATTGGGGTGGCACGGCCGTCTGACCAGGAACTGGCTGAAATAAAACATTATTTTATTGCCTCTCATTCTGTATCAGAAGACCTCAATGCTGGCAGTTTTGAAAAATATGCATTGGCTGCCGCTGAAGAAATATTTCAAAAAAATAAAGTGGCTGTCATGGTGGGGGGGACCGGATTATACATCAAAGCATTTTGTGAAGGGATAGATCCGATGCCGGTGGTACCTGAAGAAGTCAGAAAACAGGTAACTGAAGGGTATGAACAAAAAGGATTGATCTGGCTGCAAAAAGAACTGCAGCAGAAAGATCCTGCATTCTGGGCCGTGGCCGAACAACAAAACCCACAACGTTTGATGCGGGCACTGGAAGTATTGTATGCAACGGGGCAATCCATCATGATTTATCGAACCGCTAAAAAAACAGAACGGCCTTTTCGTATCATTAAAATAGGATTGGAGCTTCCCAAAGAAAAACTGCATGAACGCATTCATCTGCGTGTTGACCAAATGATGCAGGAAGGATTATTGGAAGAAGTAAAATCATTGTTTACTTACAGGTTACACAATGCATTACAAACCGTTGGCTATCGAGAGCTGTTTGATCACATAGATGGTTTATGCAGTTTGGAAGAAGCCATTAACCAAATCAAAACCAATACAAGGCATTACGCAAAACGTCAAATGACATGGTTTACAAAAGATAAAGAAATAAAATGGATGACTCCGTCCAACGACAGTCTTGTATGTGTATATGAGCAATTGAAATAAGCAGGTTATTAACATATCTGAATAACTGCAAACTTTATAACCTCTACATAGTATAAATTGCTACAATAAAAGTAGAAAACACCTATACAAAATAGGGTTAATAAACTGTGATTTCTTTAACATAATTTAACGTACTTTATAGTGTTATTTTTTTATTTGCTCCCCCATTAAAATAAAAAATTATGCTGTACTTAGCTGTTGCCTGTCTGTTTCTTTTAATGATTCGGCTTGTGCTTAAGGGAAAATTAATACAGTCCAAGTCAAATTTTTCTTATTCCCTGAAATCGGTTTCTGATTCCATTATGGATGAAGACAAATTTTCAACGTATTTTTTAGTAGCCATTTTACTGATCGCGTATCTGTTAAGGTACCAGCATTATGTACATTCCTGATTGTAAGAATGAATTAAATAAAACAGGCGCTCAAAAATGAGTGCCTGTTTTATTTTGATTTCGCTCCGGATAATTTTTTCTTTTCTGTGATCAATTGATAAGCACATTGCAATGCATCTTTGAACATCGCTTTTCTCACTTTGGAAAGATTCACAAATGTGGCGCCTTGTTTACCCCAGGCACCGGAAAGAAAATGGTTTCATCGTAACTGCAAAAAACAGATTGATCGGTAAGGGATAGTTTCATCATCGCGCGTTTGTCTTGTTCAACAAGCGTGGCAAATCATCCTTGTTCTTTTACTTTTTTGCGCGGAGTTGTAATTTGATGCGTTCTATCCATTTCATGAAAACCTGTTTAACGGGATTTAATAACTGAGTATATAAAAGTAAACAGCTTTTCATTGTTTTCAAAATCAATGAAAAGCTGTCCGTTAAATAAAATGCTGGATCAAACAATATTAAAACTTAAACCCTACTGACAATACCACATTACCCCGGCTGCCGCCCTGGTTTGCAAATGTGTTGGGTTTGTCGTTCAAACGATAGGCAAACTGAACATCTTTGGTAAAAGTGTGCGCATAACTCAGGTCAATAAAGATACCATGGTCACGGTAACCCAATCCGCCTGTTGCGAGAATACGGTTGGCATTGAGGTTGGCATCTGCATAAGGGCTCCCATAATAAGCACCGCCTAAACGGAACATAATGGTGTGTAATTTCAATTCACCACCCAAACGGAAATTGATATTTCCTTTGTAAGTGTCTTTGATAACATCATTAACGGTATTGTAATAACCAACCAATGTGTTGTTTGTCTTATCCGCTGCAGAAAAACGCGCACCGCGATAATTTACATATTCAAGATCGGCACTGATGAATGCCCTTTGTTTACGCGTATCTACAATTTCCCTGAATACATAACTGGCACTA
>JAYWAU010000546.1:0-2991 GCA_043782265.1 Ferruginibacter sp.
AGAAGGCTATCCCACCAGTGCAGAAGCATTAAAATTTGCAGGATTGGATTATACCGTAGCCAAAAGAAAACTGTTTACGTTTGATAACGAAAACGAAGCTGCCAATGAGGACATCGAAATCAAAATTCCTGAAATTGAAGTACCTAATTATTTTGCTACCATCCGCACCGACAATGAAACTGTTTTAGGTGTTGTAGGTAAAGATTATGAAGTAGTGCAAAATATTGATGCTTTTAGTTTCTTTGATGCTATTGTAGGTGGCGATGGCATACAATACGAAACCGCAGGTGCATTGGGAAAAGGAGAAAGAATTTTCATTACTGCTAAATTGCCCAGTTATATTAAAGTGGGTAATGATGATCTGATTGAGCAGTATTTATTTTTAACTACTTCGCATGACGGTGGCGGTAGTATTACCGCAGCGTTTACTCCCGTTAGGATTGTCTGCAATAATACTTTAAATGCAGCCCTTCGCAATCATAGCAATGCATTTAAAATAAGGCATACAGCCAATGCAAAAGAACGTTTGGAAGAAGCCCATAAACTGATGGGAATTACCAATCAACTAAGCAATGAACTGGAAGGTATTTTTAATCAATGGGCAAAGGTTCGTATTACAGACTCCGAAGTAAAAAAGCTGATACAAATGGCTTTAGTACCTAACAAAGAAGTGTTGCAAAATATACAGGCTGGTAAGGATGATGAATTATCCACCTGTTTTAAAAACATGACCGATGCAGCTTTTGAATATGCTATGACAAACGAAACGCAACAATTAGAAACGACAAAAGGTAGTTTGTTTGGTGCTTACAATGCCGTTACAGGTTATTTTCAAAATGTAAGGACTTACAAAAATGAAGAAGCAAAACTGAAATCTTTATTATTTGGTGGTACAGGACAATTGAGGACACAGAAAGCTTTTAATCTTTGCACTGATTTTGCTAAGGGAGTAATGATGGAGTTTTATAATTGAGGATGGTAAGGGGAATTGAAAGATGCCCCTTTTTAAAGCCTGAAAACGTGCCACGCTTGAAGGCGCGGCACGTTGGGTTAATGCAAATTTGAAGGTCGAATCAATTAGTTATAAAAATATTGATAACTAAACTGATAGAATGTCCGGTAATAGTTTTCAATAGCAAATCAAAAGAAAAATGCTATCAAACATATTTGTACCCCAAAGACATAATGTTACGTGTGTTGACTTCGGTGTATGTCCATGGTGACAAAAGGCCTGGTATTACCGGGTTCTGATGATTGCCTGCGGCGCTGTTATACCATACCCACCATAAACGGTCAAGGTTGGCATGATGCAGCCAGAAGACTGGATCAGCAGGTGAAACGCCGGCATCGCTCATAGTGCCACCTACCCAAATATGTACGCCACCATGAATGCCGTTAATTGGTGAGGAAAAAGTATCATAGGTGGTTTGTGTTAATGCAGAAGAGGCACCGGAAACGATACCTGCCAGCCAACTTTCGGCACCGGGGCTCCGCACAACATTAATAGTTTGTGAGGGCGTGATAACTGTTGGCAATATTCCTGCAAGCCAGTCCGGGAAATGTTGTTCTTCAGATTTTGTCCAATCCCAATAGGGTATACACACATCCGGATGATAATTATGCATAGCCTCTTCCAGTAATAAAAGGAAAATGCGGTGCCAGGGAAGAAGTCTTAGGTTTGTATGCTGCATATACATCCCGGCATGCAGGTCAACTAACTGGCCCAGTGTGCCATCGCTATTTACCATATTGAATGCACATATGTAGCGGGACTTTTCTGTATCAGTCAGGGACGCCTGGTCTTTTCGGTGACATAATGGAGGATAAAACCACGGCCATTTCCTAATGATGGATGCTGCAGATCTGTCCATTAGCAACATTCTGGAAAAGGTCATTGAATGTTTCAGGATAGGAAGATTCTCCATTAACAATTCTTCTAATTCTTTACTTGTTTTTGAATTAGACATTTTACTATCCATCTTACTATCGGTAGATTTTGTTATTGTTTTCTTTGCCATTGGTTGATTTTTTTTACCTACTCTTTGATCGAATTTTCGGCATACTTCTTTTTAATTTTGGTGACCCATTTATTTATGGTAAAATCCTTGATGGTGGAGAATGGACATGTAGCATTTGATGAGCTTATTTTGTTACCCGGCCGGGTAGAGTTTGCAATCCGTTATTAAGAAAAATGAAATAATTTTTGCGGAGTAGAAGGGCAGTAATTCTAAGGATAGTATCCTGATACTAACTTACTATCAATATATAACAAATGCAAGTATGAGGGATATTTTTTGTTGACATGGTTAAATAAATATGAAGATCAATTTTGATTCAGTCAGTTATCATGCAGGGGTAAATTTAACTGTGTGGTCAACGGTATACGGTAAATAATAACTCAATCTACTACGTTTTTTGACTTTAACGCATCTTATCTACAGTAGGCATGGTAAAGATTTTTCTTCATTAATTCTCCCACAAAGTTCGCCATTTGTCTCCGTGGCGGCAATGAACTGACCGGCATAAACACGTGCCACCACACATAGCATTCATTTATTCCGTTGCTTCATTGCCTTGGTCGCCAAAAGGCGGCAGAGGTTCCATAATTAATTTTTAATTCTTTAAAATGAAATTTTATGGAACAGCAAATGAATTTATCAGTATTAAATATGGTGTCAGAAGTTGAATTAGTTTACAAAAACAAAGTAAAACCTTCTGAAAGACCATTGGTTAAATCTGCCAAAGAATGCTATGAGTTGCTAAAGTTAACCTGGGATGAAAACAAGATTGAATTTGTTGAGCAGTTTAAAGTTGTTTTAATGAACCGGGCTCAAAGAGTTTTAGGAATTTATGAGTTATCAACCGGAGGAGTTGCCGGAACTGTGGCGGATCCGAAATTAGTTTTTACAGCGGCTTTAAAAGCAAATGCCTGTAATATTATTTTAAGCCACAACCACCCATCTGGCAACCTTAAACCAAGCAGAGCAGATG
>JAYWAU010000547.1:0-2986 GCA_043782265.1 Ferruginibacter sp.
CGTTTCGGTAAGTACAAAAAAGGTTGGCGATAAAATTGTTGTTTCTGTAAAAGACAACGGTAACGGCATTCCGGAAAATATAGTTGATAAAATATTTCAACCATTCTTTACCACCAAACCAACAGGACAGGGAACAGGATTGGGCTTAAGCTTAGCTTATGATATTGTGAAAGCACATGGCGGTGAATTGACAGTGGAGACGAAGGATTGCGAAGGAAGTGAGTTTATTTTTCAATTGCCAATTGTTTGAATCAGTGATTAAATTGAATTAAAATATTAGGTAGATAAAAGAATTACAAAATGATAAATATAAAAACCCAATTTTTTAAATCAATTAATCTTAAGAATCCGTGATTCAGATGAGCTATGATATTTTAAAAGCACATGGTGGCGAGTTGAAAGCGGAGACAAAGGAAGGTGAAGGACCGAAGTTTATTATTCAGTAGCCATCACATAAACATATTTTTTGTACTTATTACTTGAATGGCGATATGGCTTTTGTTGCGTCGCCACCATCAACGTTCAGCTAAATACTGAAAAGAAACTATAAGGGATTAACATAACGAAGATGTCATAAGACAACAATGCAGGTAACATATATTTATTTAAATGCCTGATTATCCAAATTGATGAAACATGAAAATATTTAAACCAATGAAAAAGGCGATAAAAAAAATAATAATTTTCTTGTGCTTACTCTGCTTTGCGCTCCTTTCAGGTGCACAAAATCTTAAAATCGATAGCCTGAAACAAAGGCTTGAATCTTTATCAGAAGATACTGCAAAAGTAAATTTATTATATGCATTGAGTAATGAATATTTGTGGTCGTTCCCGGATATTGGTAAAACGTATGCGGAAAAAGGATTACAATTATCAAAAAAATTAGGGTATAAATATGGAGAGGGAGTATGTTCATATAACTTATCTGTAGGATTATCTCAAACAGGTGATTTTACAAATGCATTAGACTTTGGGTTCAGGGCAATTAAAATATTTGAGGATATGAAAGACAGTTCTCAATTAGTGGTGGGCCATGTAACATTAATGATTTGCTATAGAGACCAGGGCGATTATAAGCAGGCATTGCTGCAAGGTTATAAAGCAAAAGGGTTGCAGGAGTTGCTGCCGTTTGATTCTTGGACAAACCAGTTAGTATTCGCCAACATCAGCTCCGTTTATGAAAAAAATGATCAATTAGACTCGGCATTGTATTATGCACAAAAAGCCTATGAATTAGATAATGGGGCAAGTGCAGTATTGATAACACTGGGGGGTGTTTATTTCAAAATGGGTAACCCGGATAAGGCATTGAATTATTACAGAATGGAAATATATGCTAATACATTGTACAAATCAGAATGGGCCTTAATGGATACATATATTGGTATGTCAAAAGCTTTTGAAGGAGCCAGGAAAATGGATTCATCTGTTTACTATGCCCGCATTTCATTTTCAAAAGCGATGAATATTGACAACCCGCAGGGCGTTATGAACGCATCAAAGCAACTTGCCCATCTTTATGATCTGAAAAGCATACAGGATAGTACTGTTAAATACTTAAAACTAACCATTACGCTTAATGATAGTCTATTCAGCAGGCAGAAAATAAAAGAGGTACAGAGTTTTACTTTTAATAAAGAGATACATCAGCAGGAGCTTGAAGCCCAACAGGCGCAGGAAAAGAATACGGTTAGGATGTATGCATTACTGGTTGCGGTGTTTGTATTTCTGGTAATTGCATTTATTCTTTGGCGAAACAATATGCACAAACAAAAAGTTAATACAGTTCTTGAGCAAAAAAATGGACAAATACAAAACACGCTGACTGAACTGAAATATACTCAGTCCCAGCTCATTCAAAAAGAAAAAATGGCATCCCTCGGTGAACTCACTGCAGGTATCGCCCATGAAATTCAAAACCCTTTAAACTTTATAAACAATTTTAGTGAAGTAAACAAAGAACTGATTGAGGAAATGAATGAGGAAATTGATAAAGGAAATTACACAGATGCAAAAGAAATTGCAAAAGACATTAAAGACAATGAAGAAAAAATAAATCATCATGGTAAACGGGCAGATGCTATTGTAAAGGGCATGCTGCAACATTCGCAAACAAGTACCGGGCAAAAAGAACCTACAAACATTAATAAATTGGCGGATGAATATTTACGCTTAGCCTATCACGGATTAAGAGCTAAAGACAATTCATTCAATGCAGCATTGAAAACAGATTTTGATGAAAGTATCGGCACCATCAACATCATTCCGCAGGATATTGGAAGAGTGTTACTGAACTTATACAACAATGCATTTTATGCAGTAGCAGAGAAAACGAAAGGACAAGGTGAAAGTTTTGACCCAATAGTTTCTGTTAGCACAAAAAAAATGGGCGATACCATTTTGATTGGTGTAAAAGACAATGGCAACGGCATACAACAAAAAGTAGTGGATAAAATCTTTCAGCCATTCTTTACTACCAAACCAACAGGGCAAGGAACAGGGTTGGGTTTGAGTTTGAGCTATGATATTATTAAAGCACATGGTGGAGAAATAAAAGTGGAAACAAAGGAAGGTGAAGGGAGTGAGTTTATTATTTATCTACCATTAAAACTTAGTTATTAAATTAAAAACTACTTGCTATATGAAACATATTCTTTCTACATACCTTTTAATTTTTCTTTTAATAGTAGCAAAAGAGGTGTTCCCGCAAACACAACAGGTAAATTTCAATTTAGTTTCAGGAAGCAACGGAGTTTCGCTTGGAAAAATAAATGGAATGACCCGGGATAACAACGGATTGATGTGGTTTTCAGATCAGACTAATCATTGTATTGTCAGGTATGATGGCAATGAAATGGTAAGCTATAAAAATGATCCTAAAAACACTAACTCACTTGGTGGCAATTACCCTGAATGCCTGTTTGCAGATTCCTCCGGAATAATCTGGATAGGATTTTATGGGATGGGCCTTGACAGGTTTGATCCT
>JAYWAU010000548.1:0-8256 GCA_043782265.1 Ferruginibacter sp.
TTTTTATCAGACCATGACGACCCAACAAAAAAGACGGTTAATCTTAGTGAAGAGGTTTATGAAGGAACAAATGTATCAGCAGCTGCAGTGGCGGCACATGAATGTGGTCATGCGGTTCAACATGCTTCAGCTTACTCTATGCTTACTTTAAGGAGCAGATTAGTACCTATTACACAAATTAGTACCAACTTTTCTCAATGGGTTATTTTGGCAGGGTTAGGTGTTATGGGGTTTGGCGGCGGTAGTCAAACTGTTTTATTGATAGGGATTATTTTGTTTGCTGTATCAACATTATTTAGCCTGGTAACTTTACCTGTTGAATTTGATGCTTCGGCTAGGGCTTTAAAATGGTTGGATAATGCTAATATTACAACTGCTGCTGAATATGCCAATGCCAAAGATGCATTAAAATGGGCTGCATTAACTTATGTAATAGCTGCATTATCTTCTATTGCAATGTTTGTATATTATATCATGATATATACAAGTAGAAGTAGGGATTGAGCACCTTTAATTAAATGCTTCGGGCTTAGAAAATTAAAGCTTAATTTCTTCATCACTATCATCAAAGAAACGAAATTCGGTTAAGTGGTAAGTAGAGTTTGAAACTACTTTAATCTTTTGCTTATATTTCCAACTCCATTTTCTACGTCTGGAAATAATACCACTTGTGAGGAAGGTAAAAAGGATAGGATTAACCTCAATGGTAAGTCCTTTATGATTCTGCATAATTAGGTAGCTCAAATTCTTTTCTATCTCATCTTCTAAAATAAGTGTAGATGAAATTTTACCGCTACCATTACAACTCGGACAAATTTCCGAGGTATTTATATTCATTTCCGGCTTCATGCGCTGCCGGGTAATTTGCATTAATCCAAATTTACTGATTGGCAAAACTGCATGTTTAGCCCTGTCAGTTTTCATAAATAACTCCATGGAATCAGCGAGGCGCTTTTTATTTTCCATCAGTTTCATATCAATGAAATCAACAACAATAATACCACCCAAATCACGTAACCTAAGTTGCCTTGCAATTTCTTCTGCTGCTTCCAGGTTTGTTTCAAGTGCATTCTGTTCCTGATTGTTACTTACACTTTTATAGCCACTGTTTACATCAATTACATGTAAAGCCTCTGTGTGTTCTATAATTAAATATGCACCACTCGGCAGGTTAACAGTTTTGCCAAAAGCCGCTTTTACCTGTTTGGTTATTCCAAAACTGTCAAATATCGGGGAACCATTATTATAGTAGGTCACAATATCTATTTTTTCAGGAGCTATTCGCTGAATGTAATTTTTAGTATCAGCAAAAATGGTTTTATCATTTACTACAATACGGTTAAAGTCTTCATTCAACAGATCACGAAGCATACTATTGGCCTTACCCTGCTCACTTAAAATTTTTGATGGAGGAGTTGCATTTTTAAGATTTGCTTGCATGGTTTGCCATGTTTGCACCAGGGATAACAAATCTTCATGCAATTCAGCAGTATGTTTCCCTTCAGCAGCAGTACGAACAATAACGCCAAAGTTCTTTGGCTTGATGGCTTCTATTATTTTTTGAAGCCTTTTTCTTTCGTCGCTGGAATGTATTTTACGGGAAACAGCAATAACATCGTTAAAAGGAGTAATAACTACAAAACGTCCGGGTAAAGATAATTCACAACTTAGCCTTGGGCCTTTAGCAGCAATTGGTTCCTTTAAAATTTGTACCAATACGTTTGGCCTGCCACTTAATACCTCTGCAATCTTTCCTGTTTTTACAATTTCGGGCTCAACAACAAACTTACCAAAATCAAATCCCCCATCTATTTTATCATTGATAGCAACATTGGTAAATTTAAGTATTGACTTAACATAAGGACTTAAATCAGTATAATGTAAAAATGCATCTTTTTCAAAACCTACATCTATAAACGCAGCATTTAAACCCGGGATTAACTTTTTAACTTTTCCAAGGTATAAGTCTCCCACAGCGAAGTTTGCATCAGCTTTTTCATTGTGCAACTCAACCAGTTTTTTATCTTCCAACAAGGCTATCTCGACGCCTTGAGGTGCAGCATTTATAATTAATTCCTTTGTCAAAAAAAACACTTTTAATTAGAGACCAATACATCACACGGAAGGACAACATACAGCAATAACGTTACGAAATACTATTAATTGTAAATCATAAAATATTGCTGATAAATGTGTGCCGGCTGGGAAGCCGGCACTTGCTACAAAAAGAGTAAATCTATTTCTTTTTATGTCGGTTCTTTCTTAAACGCTTTTTACGCTTGTGCGTTGCAATTTTATGACGTTTTCTTTTTTTACCACAAGGCATAATTCTAGTCTTTTGTTGTTAATAAATAATTTTATGAATCCTCGAAATTTAATTCCGATCTTATTATAATAACCGAAATTTAATTCCGATGTACTTTTATTTAAGCAATTTAATACGCTCGTCAACTTCCTTTGAATAAGCAGGATTATTAATCATCCGTTTACTTATTTCATACCATTTTAACGCATTCGGCTTATCCCCTTTTCCAGCGTAAGCATCTGCAAGCCACGAAATCGCCTCTATATTTGAAGGCTCATTTTTTACAACGGTTTGCAAACGATCAACAGCTTTATCGAATTGTGTTGAAATAACGCCGCCAATACCAAGTACCAATTGTGCCTGCATGTTAGCAGAATCCTTTTTTACAACCTGTAATAGCTGCTGAATCCCTTTCATTGTTGACTGTGCATCTCCGGCCATACCCTTTCCAAACACGTAACAACTACCAAGGCCAACCTTTAAACTATCATTAATGGGGTTTAGCTCTATTGCCTTCTCAAATAATGCTATTGCTTCTTCCGCTTTCCAACCTCTTTTTGCTAAATCTTCTTCATTTCTTAAGTCTCTTAAAATCAGTTGGGCGGCAAAGGTGAGGTTTTTTTCAGAATTTACCAACTTCGCAGATTCTGCGGTATAAAAATTATACAAATCAAGAACCTGTGCGGAGTCTTTCCAAAAAACAGATAACTGGTTAAATGCCTTTATCTGCTGTTCTCTTACATCTCCTCTTTTTACACTATTCTCCAGATTAACCAAATAGTTTTGCTGATTAACAGTAAGTTTTTGTTTTGCTGTAAGAAGGTAGCTATCTAAATTAAACTGTGGAGTAAGAGACTTTGCAGCAGCCGGAATTACTGTGGTTTCTTTGTTGGCAACGGTTGTGCCAAAAAAGAACAATAAAGTGATTAGTAGAATACCTAGGCCAGTGAGAATAAGTTGTTGTTTCTTCACAAAAAAATGTTGAGGCGCAAAGGTATGCTAAACGGGGTTTTCACTGGGGGGTAAGTTTTTATTTTTTACCTCTTGTACAAATTCTTTTGCAGGTTTAAAAGCTGGTATATAATGCTCAGGTATATCTACAGCTACATTTTTTTTAATATTACGACCTATTTTGGCTGCTCTTTTTTTTGTAATGAAGCTGCCAAAGCCACGAATGTAAATATTTTCACCTGCAATTAAAGATTGTTTTATTTCTTTAAACATAGTTTCTAAAGTTACCATTACATCTACTTTTGGAATACCTGTTTTGTCAGAAATTTCTGAAATAAGATCTGCTTTTCTCATTTTGATAAATTTTATGATACCTACCTAATAGAAATATAACACAATATTTTTTAAAAAGCAATACTAACAACTGATTATCAATTAAAATATTACTCTCAAAGCTACAAAGAAATCAATTATTATTTCAACGAATTGATTTTTAATTTAATAAGGGATGTGAAAAATTAAATTATTCGCAGTAACCAAATTGACAGAAATTTGAACGATAATGAAAATGACAGCACAAGAACAAAATTTTGTAAAGAAACTATTGCAATGGAACGATTTGGACAATAACAGACAAATGCCATGGAAGGGAGAAAAGGACCCTTATAAAATATGGTTAAGTGAAATTATTCTGCAACAAACAAGGGTTCACCAAGGGCTTGACTATTACAATCGTTTTGTTGCCAACTTCCCCACAATTAAACTACTGGCAAAGGCACCTGAAACTAACGTATTTAAATTATGGGAAGGCCTTGGTTATTACACAAGGTGTAAAAATTTAATAGCTACGGCCAAATACATCGCAAATGAATTGGATGGAAAATTCCCGGATAACTATGCTGATATTTTACTATTAAAGGGCATCGGGCCTTATACTGCCGCCGCCATTGGTTCTTTTGCTTTTAATCTTCCTTATGCAGTAGTGGATGGAAATGTTTTTCGGGTATTAGCACGATACTTTGGCATTGCTAAAGCAATAGATAGTAACGACGGCAAACAATTTTTTACACTATTGGCAAATAAGCTGTTGGATAAAAAGCAACCTGGTAAATACAACCAGGCATTGATGGATTTTGGCGCAGTTATTTGCAAACCTCAATTACCTGATTGTAATAACTGTATACTTAAAACCAAGTGTACAGCACTTGCAGAATCAAGCGTAAATCAGTTACCGGTAAAAGAAAAGCGGGTCATCAAAAAAACAAGGTGGTTTTATTACCTTATAGTTGAATATAAAGGGAAGCAATATGTACGGCTAAGAGGACCAAAGGATATATGGGAGAATTTGTATGAATTTGTATTAATAGAAAATGACAAACCATTGGCACTGGAAAAATTTGAAGAACTGCAAAAAGTAAAAGACTTATTTGGTAAAAATAGTATTGAAGTAGCTCAAATCTCCCCGCTCTATAAACAGCAATTGACACATCAAACAATACAAGGTCAATTTATAAGGATAAAAACCAACAAACCCTTTACTGGGAAAGATTATAAAGCTTTTTCGCAGGTGGAAATTGATAAGCTTCCTTTCCCTAAATTTATCACTGCCTATTTGAAAGATAAAAATGTATCTTTAAATTTGTTTTAAGGTAGCAGAATAAAGATTCAAAAGATTTAAATTCAACAATATGAGAGGCGTAAACAGGGTGGTGTTAATTGGCAACTTAGGAAAGGACCCGGATATGCAGTTTTTAGAAGGCAATATTGGCGTAGCAAAATTTTCACTAGCCACTACTGAAACCTATAAAGACAGGAGCGGTAAACTTATTTCGCAAACCGAATGGCATACAGTAGTGCTGTGGAGAGGACTTGCGGAACTGGCACAAAAATATTTACACAGAGGAAGTTTGGTATACATAGAAGGGCGTTTAAAAACGAGAAGTTGGGAAGATAAAGACGGCAATAAAAAATTCGCTACCGAAATTGTAGGTGATAACCTGATAATGTTGGATAAGCGTAATGATGGCAGCCAGCCCGGTGGGCAAATTGAAGGACTGGAAGGTTTGGAGGGAGAAATTCCACCTGACGACGGCCCCGAAAGGTTACCATTTTAAAGTAAAAGTGATAAAACTTTAGATTGCTGTTTTATAAAAAATTGTTCACTAAAACTGATAGTTTTGGATTACCATTCGGCCATTGATTGTACAAAATATTTGCATTTTCCTTTACTGGCAATAACACCTGCTGCTTCTGCAATACTTATCTTTATAGCAGTATTATTATTTCTTATTTCCTTTTTAGTAGCAGGGGCTGAAGTAGCTTTTTTTTCGCTTACTTATAAAGATATTAATATGCTTAAAACAAAGCAACAGCCTTCCTTCAGGCGTATTGTTACTTTGTTGGAGCAACCAAAAACGTTGTTGGCATCCATGCTTATTGCCAATAGTTTTGTAAACATTGGCATCATTTTAATTTCCAATATTGTATTAGATGGGTGGTTGGAAGGACTGCAGTTAAGTTTTTGGGTAAACTTTTTAATTAAGGTACTTACTGTTACTTTTTTAATTGTGCTTTTTGCAGAAGTACTGCCAAAAGTATGGGCCACACATCACAAGGTTTGGTTTGCTTCAACGGCTTCACTTATTGTGGAAATTTTCAATAGTTTGTTTTACCGGTTTAGTAAACGGATGGTAAAGTTTAGTGATGGTATAGAGAAAAAACTTTCCGCTAATAATTCTTCTATGCTGGATAATAGTCAGCTTGATTATGCCATTGATCTTTTGCCTGATCATGAAGCAACGACTGAGGAAAAACAAATTCTAAAAGGTATTCGAAAATTTGGAGATACTACTGTGAAGCAGGTAATGCGCACAAGGCTTGATGTTAGTGGCATTGAACACAGCAGTAAGTTTGAAGATGTAATAAAAAAAATTGAAGAGTTGCATTATTCCCGGTTACCGGTGTATAAAAATAACCTGGATGAAATACTTGGCCTTTTGCATACAAAAGATGTGCTGCCTCATGTAAACGCCAGCAAAGTTGATAATTACGACTGGCATATTTTAATGCGGCCTGCCTATTTTGTGCACGAACAAAAGTTGATAGAAGACCTGTTACAGGAATTTAGAAACCGGCGTATACACTTTGCCGTTGTGGTAGACGAATTTGGAGGAACCTCAGGTATAGTTACACTTGAAGATATTATGGAAGAAATAATAGGTGAAATAAAAGATGAGTTTGATGATGAAGAAAGTGTTAACAAAAAAATTGATGACAGCACCTATATTTTTGAAGGAAAAACAATGATCAATGATGTATGCAAAGCCATGCAGTTACCTGCTGATACTTTTGAAGTTACAAGAGGTGACAGTGATTCTCTTGCAGGATTGGTACTTGAGATTGCCGGAGAATTTCCACAAATAAATGAAGAGGTTCCAAGTGGAAATTTTATTTTTATTCCATTAGAAATAATGAAGAATAGAATTGATAAAGTAAAAGTGATTATTAAAAATGACCCTAACGCAAAATGATACAAAACACCTTTAAAGAATCTCACTGCAAGCAAAAAAATTATTTACTTTCAAATAGCCGCCTTTTTTCCTGTGTATTACTTATTGCCTGTTGTATGTTTTTTGCTGCCTGCAATTCGCCGTATGTTTCAAAAAAGAGAGGGTATTACACAATTGACTTACCTCAGCGCAGTTATCAAAAATTTGATCAGCCTGGTTTTCCGTACAGCTTTGAATATCCTGTTTACGCAAACATCATTCAGGATACAACTTACTTTGATAACAACCCCGAAAATTCTTATTGGCGCAATATCGATTTTCCAACATTTCATGCAAGAATATTTTTGAGTTATAAAGAGATTGGTGGTAAATCTCTTTACAAAATAAAAGGAGCTAATGGGCAGTATCAAGACTCGTTGGGTATTAATGATTTTGATAAAATGGTGGCAGATGCCTTTACGCTTACCAATAAAAATAATGTGGTATCCAGTTCAATCAATGACAGTTTAATACATACATCCAACGCCGTTAGTGGCGTATTTTTTAAAGTAGGCGGCAATGCTGCAACTGCCAAACAATTCTTTTTAAGTGATACTGTTAAAAACTTTATCCGGGGTGCTTTGTATTTTGATGTAACACCCAATGCCGATTCGTTAAAACCGGTGCAGGATTTTTTACAGGTGGATATGGATCATATCATCAATACTTTTAAGTGGAAGAATAAATCCTGATGAGAAATGCAAAACTGTTGTACTCCCGTGTTCTTACACATTGGTGAAATTATATCATTTAAAGACTTCTAATGTTGGTAAATAAAACTAGCCTTGGGCGTTTTTTGGACTAGGCATACCATCGCACTGGAAAGTGTTTGCAGGGAAAAAATTTATATCTCCTCACGCTTTCCTTAGCACTTTTCGGCTCTCAATTTCTGCCAGTAACTCCTGCGCCCGAGGTCGGTGTCCCCACCATAGTCGTTAACTTAAGGTTTAATATTTATTTCTAGTGATTGGTAATGCGTCTGTTTATTTTTAGGTGGTTCACATAAACAATCAGCTATAAGAGGCAAATATATTTGTTCAAGCCAGTATGTTATTGAAAACTTTTTTAGTAACACTAACCTTAAAGATGCTGCAAATTTTACACATCGCTTAAAGAAGATCAGAACGCTTACACCTTGCACTTTATCTATCTCTCTGGCATGATTGTTATAAGTATTGAATAGCCGCCAGTTGATAAATATCCATAATAGTTTGGCCAGCAGCTGGCATTCCAGCCTTTCCTTTTTTACCTTTTTCATTTTATCAATCCTAAAAAATGACTTCCATGTTTTGAACACCAATTCAATTTGCCAACGCAGGTAATAGGTTTTTCTGATAACATTAAAAGGTAAAATACCAGCATCTACATTTGTAATAAATAAATTGTATTGCAGCTTTATTTTAAGAAGTGCCGATGGAACTGAGCCCCGGCTCTTAGCTTTTACTTTAGCAT
>JAYWAU010000549.1:0-8254 GCA_043782265.1 Ferruginibacter sp.
TTTTTCTATTGCGGCAACTCCGCCCAACGCTTTTAGCCACCGTAGTGTTAACAGACAAACAAACACAGCAAAAACAGGCGGCGTATTTAACATGCTACCTTCTTTGATGTGATTACGGTAATCCATTATAGTAGGGATGGGCCGTTTGATTTTACCTAAAATATTTTTATTAACCACCAATAAATTCACACCTGCGGGACCCATGTTTTTTTGAGCGCCTGCGTAGATAAGATCAAAGGCATTAAAATCAATTACGCGGCTAAAAATATCACTGCTCATATCACCCACTAACGGAATACTTGTTTTAGGAATTTTTTGCCACTGGCTTCCGTAAATAGTATTGTTGGTAGTGATGTGAAAATATTTGGCATCATTAGGCACTGCAAAATCCTTCGGTATAATGGTGTAATTACTTTCTTTGCCGCTACAAACCACTTCTACTTTGCCAAATAATTTTGCTTCTTTAATAGCCTTAATTCCCCATACTCCTGTATCTGCATATGCCGCTGTTTCTTTATCATCCAGTAAATTCATAGGCACCTGCATAAACTGTGTAGAGGCACCTCCATGTAAAAAAAGCACTTCACGATCGGCATCCAGCTGCATTAATTCCTTTACCAAATCTCTTGCCTCATCCATGATAGCCTGGAATGTTGAGGTACGGTGACCAATTTCTAAAATGGACAATCCACTTTTTTGATAATTCAAAACCGCCTCTGACGCCTGTTGAAAAACTTCTTTTGGTAATATAGATGGGCCTGCGTTAAAATTGTGTACCATACAACTCCTTTCTCCTTAAAGGCAAATTTGACTACTATGCTAAAATAATTTTTGCAAAAATAACAAATGGATAAGGAAGAAAAATTTATTTGTTGTATCTGAAAAAAAGTGTAATGTTTGAATTTATTCTTCCTCCTTACCAAGCATTTTACCACCTGATTGCCATTGGGAATTTAATTCCTCAAATTCTTTGGCATCCGTTGCTGAAAACTGTTGTTTTGACACGCTTTTCAAATCGGGCTGCCCTGCGTTTATCCATGCAGTATACCAAAAAGAAGCCACTGCAAAAATTGACTGGCGCATTCTTCTTTCTATCATACCTTCCATTTTTTTATCAAAGGCAATTGTAAAGGCAGTAGAGTATTGTCTTATCAATACACCGTTGCGATTTTCAAAAGCATATTTTTTATCTGTAGCAAATTGTTTGGTGAGCTCCTTTTCAATATGCAAAACTGAATCGGCTGCTTTGGCACTTTCCAATACTCTTGCCCAGGTAAAATCCAAAGGATTCGCAATGTATGCAGCTTTGCCAATAAAAAAATCCCAGTTTTTTTCAGCTAACAATTCGGGTACCCTGCTTTCCCAAAAACCATGTATTCCGCGTTGGTTGGTATATTGCCCGTTGTGATTGCTGTTTGCGTGCAGGGGCACATGTGAGTCGGCTATATAATGACCAAGTTCTGCACTGGTCTTCATTATTTTAGTGAAATTTTTTTCTTTAAACGCAGCCGTTAATCTGCCTAGCATTACCTGAATGTGCCATGGAACTATTCCATATTCTTTTAAAGAATCTTCACCAAATCTGTCAACGGCTTCTTTCCATTTATGGGGTAAATTGGTGTAAGGATATACCCCGTAATGATCAATATCTATATAATGCCTGGCACCTTCATCAGCAGCAGCATAGCGGCGTTTATCAGGATCTACTGCATGCTCACTTATAAAAGCAATATTGAATTTGTACAACACCATCATTTGCGGTGGCAATAAAAAAGTTGCGTAATAATTTATTTTCTGATGCGCATAAAACCCCCAGCAAAAACATTCTACAGCTGCCAAAACAAATAAGATGGTTAATACCGCTCGTTTCATTTAGTAAAAATTTTACCTGTGCAGGGGTGCAAAAAAAATATATTGAATTACACCATGGGCTCAATTACATCTGTAACACCTCCGCTAACAGCAAATTTCATAGTTTGGGCTGCACCAATGTTAGTGATAGGTTTTACCCTGTTTTTAGGAATGATGTACACATTACCCGCCACAGAATAGGACATTGGGACATATACAGCTACATAATCTTTAAACCCAAATTCTGTCATATCATCCCGTGTAATAAAACCAAGGCGCCATACATCATTGTCGTCTACATTGGCTAATACGTTGTTGGTAAACTTTTTTTTCTCCCCGGCAAAAGCCTCAAAAAAATCTTTAAGTGTTGAGTATATAAATTTTATACCCGGCGTTTTTTCCAGCACCTTATCAAACCCTTCTACAATTTTTGTAAAAATAAAAGACGAAGAAACATAGCCAACGAGCAGTAATAAAGCAATAACAACAACAAAACCAACACCGGGTATACTTCTTAAATGACCCTGTCCATCTTCCATCAGCGATGGAAAAATACTGTGAACTATGTTGGGCAAAATACCATCAATAAAACCAAATACAGCAGCAATTGCCCAAAAAGTAATGGCAATAGGTGCTAATATTAATACGCCTTGTAAAAAATATTGTAATAGTCTTTTGTAAGTGAATGGTTGTTGCATAAATCAATTTTAGGTGAACAAAGATACTTTATTGAAATGCATTCCACATTTTGGTCTTATTTGAAACACTTGTAATATACCTGTAATTATATTTTTTTTACTTTACAATTGATTCTTTTAATAATGGATACTTTTTTGTAAAGTTTTGCTGTACTGCTTCTACCATAAATGATAAAATTGTTATGAATGGTAAAAAAAGACGATGGAAACTTTGGTTACATTAAAAGTTTCCTTAGTTTTGCACTTGATTATGGCAGATTTAGAAACAGGTTTACGGATACAGCAAAAAGCACACGACCTTTTTATGCAATATGGGTTACGGAGTGTAAGTATGGATGATATTGCCAATAGCCTGGGCATAAGCAAAAAAACAATTTACCAGTATTACGTAGATAAAGATGAACTGGTTGATGCCGTTATAGATGCTGAATTTGCAAAAAATGAAAACATTTGTGAATTTGACAGGCAAAACTCTAAAAATGCAATTGACGAAATTTTTATGGCCATGGATAAGGTGGTAGAAATGTTTAGCCGTATGAATCCTTCGCTTGTTTTTGATATGCAGAAATATTATCCAAAGGCATTTCAAAAATTTCACAAGCATAAAAATGATTACCTGTATAATATAATCAGGGATAATGTGATCAGGGGAATTAATGAAGAATTGTACCGGTCAGAAATAAACGTCGATATCATTTCAAGGTTTAGGGTAGAGAGTATAATGATTCCTTTTAATCCTGAGTTTCATACCAAAATGAAATACAACCTGGCCGAAATAGAGGAAGAGTTTATCATTCATTTCCTTTTTGGAATGGCTTCTCCCAAAGGATATAAAATGATAGTAAAATACCAACAAGAGCGAATTAATAAAAAGTAAAGATGCAAAGAAGTAAAATGAAAAAAGTAACCCTACTGCTGGCTTCGGCCCTGATTTTATTTAGTAGTAATTTGATGGCACAAAATACAAATCAACTTACAGCTCAACAAACTGTGGATTATGGTTTAAAGAACGCATACCAGGTTAAAAATGCTTTGCTGGATGTATTGATACAGCAACAATCCAACAGGGATATTACATCTGCAGCTTATCCGCAGATAAATGCCAACGGGTCATTTAATGACTATTTAAATATCCCTACTTCCTTATTGCCGGGTGAATTTTTTGGTGGAGCGCCAGGTACTTTTATTCCTGTAAAATTTGGCACCAAGTATTCTTCAAGTGCCGGTGTTTCCTTTAACCAGATATTATTTGACGGGCAGGTATTTGTAGGGTTGCAGGCACGTAAAACAAGTATCGATTTAAGGCAGAAGGCTGCTGAATTAACAGAAGAAAATATCAAGGCAAATATTTATAAAATTTATTACCAGCTGGTAGTGAGTAAAACGCAAATTAACCTGCTTGATGCCAATATTTTGAGACTGCAAAAACTGGATCATGATACGAGGGAAATTTATAAAAACGGGTTTGCAGAAAAAGTAGATGTAGATAAATTAACGGTTCAGATATCCAACCTGCAAACAGAAAAATTTAAAGTGCAGAATACTATTGCGAATGGTTACTCGGGTTTAAAAGTTTTAATAGGCATGCATGTAAAAGACAGTCTTATTTTGACTGACACCTTAAATGAAGCGCAATTAAAAGAAGATATATTAGAAAGCAGCACTTATAAATATACAGACCGCAGAGATTATCAGCTCTTGGATCTTACCAGTAAACTTAATCAATACAATATAAAAAGGTACAAATTAAGCCAGATACCTACGCTTAGTTTTAATGCCAACTATAGTAAGCAGGCACAGCGAAGTCAGTTTGATTTTTTTGAGAAAAAAGATTGGTTTACCACTTCTTATATAGGGTTAGCCCTTAAAATACCAATTTTTAACGGCTTTAGTACAAGGGCAAAAATTGCACAATCAAAATTGGAATGGAAACAAACCCTTAACCAACTGGAAGGCCTGAAAATAAATATTGACAATGACGTCACAGTAGCTAAAAATAATTTTACTACAGCTATTGCAACCATGGATTTCCAAAAACAAAATATGGCTTTGGCGGAACTGGTATATGAACAAACCAAGAAAAAATACGAAGTAGGTACAGGCAGCTCTACAGAAATAAATACGGCACAGGTTGATTTACAAACTGCCCAAACAAATTATATCAGTGCATTGTACGATGCCATTATTGCAAGGGTAGATCTTTTAAAAGCTACCGGAAAATTATAATAACAACATAAATAAATGACCAATAAAACTAACAACGTGTATAAATTAATTACCCACTCAATCATGAAACAATATGTAGTAATAGGTGCTGCGGCATTGGTATTATTATCTTCCTGCGGTAATAGTAAAAAAGAAGGCAATGCAAATTTAAATGATAAAAAAGTTGCCCTTGAAAAACTGAAATCTGAAAAGGATAAATTAGATGGGAAGATTACCAGCCTTGAAACTGAGATTGGCAAACTGGACACAAGTGCGCCGGCTGCACAAAAAACAAAGTTGGTATCTGTGCAAACGTTGGCCACCGCCGATTTTATGCATTATATAGAGTTGCAGGGACATATAGACGCAGAGAATGTAAGTTATATTACCCCACGTGGCGGGCCGGGACAGGTAAAAGCCATTTATGTGCAACAAGGACAGTTGGTGAAAAAAGGGCAATTGTTATTAAAGCTTGATGATGCAGTGATACAGCAAAATGTAGTTGCTGCAAAGCAGGGCTTGGAAAGTATTAAAACCCAGTTGAGTTATGCAAAAAATATTTATCAGCGCCAGAAAAATTTATGGGATCAGGGTATTGGTACCGAGGTACAATTGATTACTGCAAAAACCAATGTAGCTACTTTAGAAAACCAGTTAACGGCCAGCGAAGAAAATGTTAAGTCTGTACAAGTGCAGTCCAACACGGCAATGGTTTACAGCGATGTAACTGGTGTTGCAGATATGATGACAGTGAAAGTTGGTGAGTTGTTTGGCGCTGCAGGTTCAGGTGTTATAAAAATAGTTAACAACAGTTTATTAAAAGTAGTTAGCAACATTCCGGAAAATTATTTAGGTACGGTAAGCAAAGGCAGTTCCATTATTGCTTACATGCCTGATGCTAAAAAAACAATTAACACCACAGTTAGTTTTGTAGGCGCTTCCATTGATATCATAAACAGGGGTTTTGTTGTAGAAGGAAAATTACCAAATGACCCCGCATTAAAACCTAACCAGATTGCACTGATAAAAATAAAAGATTATACTTCATCCAATGCAATTGCTATTCCATTGAATACGCTGCAGAATGATGAAAAAGGAAAGTTTGTAATGGTAGCCAATATTGAAAATGGTAAACAGATTGCACGCAAACGAAGTGTAAATATTGGTTTATTAAACGGCGATTTGCTAGAAGTAAAGACAGGCTTAAAAGCCGGTGATGTATTGATTACCGAAGGTTTTGGCAGTTTGTATGAAGGGCAATTGCTAACATTGAAATAACCCCATGTTCTTCAAAGGGGTGGCTGAAAGAAAAGAGCAGTAATAAAACACAATCTCCCCTTCCCCACCGCGGCGGGGGAAGGGACAAAATAAAACATAATCTCCTCACCCCTTTAGAGGATGGGGGCAACTAATTTGTATGAATGCAATAGAAACAATAAAAGAAAAATTTAAGGAGTTTAAACCAACCTCCTGGAGTATTACCAACAAAACATCCATCTACCTGATGATGTTGTTTGTATCACTCGTGGGTGTTTACCAATTTGCCACACTGCCTAAAGAACAGTTTCCGGATATTGTAATACCTACCATTTATGTGCAAACCATTTATGTAGGTAACTCACCAAAAGATATGGAGAACCTTGTTACAAGGCCTATCGAAAAACAGATTAAAGGCATTACCGGTGCAAAAATCAGCAAACTAACCAGCACATCCCAACAGGATTACTCGGCCATTACGGTTGAGTTTGATACAAAAGTAGAAACAACAGTAGCCCTTCAAAAAGTAAAGGATGCGATTGATAAAGCCAAACAAGACCTGCCAACTGATCTTACCCAGGTACCCACAGCGCTGGAAGTAAATCTGAGCGATCAGCCCATTATGTATGTCAATCTAAGCGGTGACTATGATATGGTGCGGTTGAAAAAATTTGCAGACGATCTGAAAGATAAATTAGAAGACCTTCCCCAAATAAACCGAATAGATATTGTTGGTGCACCAGAGAGAGAGTTCCAGATAAATGTAGACAACTTTCGTATGCAAACTGCCGGTGTTACATTTGATGATATAACCAATGCAGTACAGCGTGAAAACATGGATATCTCCGGGGGCTTGCTTGACGTTGGTTCAATGAAACGTAACCTGCAGTTGAAGGGTCAGTTTAAAACAGCCTATGATATTGAAAAAGTATTGGTTCGCAACACAGGTGGTTTTCCTATTTACTTAAAAGATATTGCTACCATAAAAGACACTACAAAAAATGCAGAAAGCTATGCCCGCCTTGATGGAAAAAATGTGGTTACATTAAACATCATCAAACGCAGTGGTGAAAACTTAATTGAAACAAGTGAAGGTGTTAAAAAAACAGTTGAAGAAGCAAAAGGAGTTTTATATCCCACCAATTTAAAAACTGTTATCACCGGCGATCAGAGTATCAGAACAAAAACATCTTTTAACGATCTTGTAAACTCTATCATCATCGGCTTTATTTTAGTGCTGATAGTACTGATGTTTTTTATGGGTGTTACCAATGCCTTTTTTGTAGCACTTTCTGTACCTCTTAGTATGTTTGTTGCGTTTGTATTTTTACCGGGTGCCGATTTAATTGTTGGCACACATGTTACACTCAACTTTATTGTACTGTTTGCCTTGCTATTCGGGTTAGGCATTATTGTGGATGATGCCATCGTTGTAATAGAAAATACGCACCGCATATTTACAGAGGGCCGGGGAAAAATATCTGTTGTTGCTGCCGCTAAAATGGCTGCAGGCGAAGTGTTTATACCGGTTTTAGCGGGTACACTTACTACACTGGCACCCTTCTTTCCATTGCTGTTCTGGCCGGGGCTTATTGGCAGGTTCATGGTGTATTTACCCATCATGCTCATTTTTACTTTAGCAGCATCTTTGTTGGTGGCCTTTTTTATGAACCCTGTTTTTGCGGTTGATTTTATGAACCATCCCGAAAGTGAAAACAAAGAACCAAAATCGGCTATCTTTAAAAAACCAGTTTTCTGGATCGTGATAGCCGCCGGAATTGTATTGGATATTTTTGGCGCAACGTTTATGGGTAACCTGCTTCTTTTTTTTATGATACTTGTTTTATTAAACAGGTACTTCTTTACTGATGCTATACATTATTTTCAAAACCATGCTTTACCATGGATTATGGGTCATTACGAAAGTTTGCTTCGCTGGGCGCTAAAAGGCTGGAGGCCCGTGCATCTTTTATTAGGAATTATTGGCTTACTGTTTATTTCAGTATTTATATTTATTGCCGCTGTAAAAAGTAACCGGGTGGGGATTGTATTTTTTCCGCAGGGCGACCCTAATCAGATTTATGTATACGTTAAACTACCCGTGGGTACCAGTGTTGAATATACCGATTCGGTAGTACAGGTGTTGGAAAAAAGGGTTAATAAAGTATTGGGTGTTGATGCTGCCACCGGTAAACAAAACCCTGTTGTGGAAAGTGTTATCAGTAACGTTGCCATTGGTGCCA
>JAYWAU010000550.1:0-2980 GCA_043782265.1 Ferruginibacter sp.
CGGAAGTGATTAAAAGCAGCATCCAATGAATCTGCAGGTGTAAGGTCTTGAAATGATAAATTTAAAAGCTCTTCTTTATCATAACCGGTTATGATAGATGCTGCAGGGTTTACTTCTAAATACCGGCCAGTTTCATCTACTACAAAAACTCCATCAGGTGCATTTTCTATATAATTTCTAAATTTAGTAGTACTTTCTTCTGCCCTTTCCTTTGCTTTAATTAATTCCAGCTCCATCAACTTTCTCTCCGTAATATCCTGTATGGTGCCAACCATGGTTATTGGCTCATTTTTATTATTGAATTTTAAACGTCCAATACCGTGTACCCAACGTTCGGTTTTATCTTGTATCCGCACTATTTTGTACTCCCTGTCAAACCTTGTTTTATTGCCTACAACTTCCTCAATAAAATAATCGTTCATTTTTTTTTGCCAATCCGGATGAACGATAGTCGTCCAGTTTTCAAATACTTTTTCAAAATCAGCATCAATACCAAATATATTGTCCATCAATTCAGAGCAAGTCCATTTTCCGGTAACAATATCCAGGTTATATGTGCCCAGGTTAGCAATTAGCTGAGTCTCTTTTAAAAACTCCTGATCCTGTTGCTGCCTTTCTTCCGCAAGCTTACGATGAGTAATATCAGTAATAGTACCAACATACCCCAATATTTCACTGTCAGCATTCTTTTCCGGAATAGCCCGTCCCATCACCCATGCCACAGAACCGTCAGGACGAAAAAAACGATACTCAGAAAAAGATATTTCTTTAACTTTTACTGCTTGCTGCCAACCATCCATAAGCGCTTCCCTATCATCCTGATGAACTGCCTTAAGCCAGTTATTTCCCAAACCTTCTTCTTCTGACAATCCGGTAATCTGGCACCAACTTGGGTTTACATAGGTTGTATAGCCTGTTTCATCAGTATGAAAAATACCTACAGGTGCAACTTCAGCAAGCGTTTGGTAACGCTGGTCTGCTTTGGTGGCTGCTTCATTTTTCAGGATATTACCTGTTACATCTACTAAGGTTAAATAACATTGATCTTTATTAGCAGTAGCAATACCCGTAATAAGAACTGAAGTTGGCAATTTATCTTTTATATACAAGTTTATTTCACAGGCTTCCGTTACTGTACTATTAAATAATTTCTCCAAAAAAAGACTGAAGACAGATTGTGTATCGCAGGAAACAAAAAGATTAAACCTGTTCTTTTTAATTTCAGATCCTTCTTTACCCAGTATTTTTTCTCCATAAAGATTTGCCTCAATAATGTAACCATCTCTTGAAAGTGTAAAAAAACCTGAAGGCGCACAATTATACAGGTTAATTATACTTCCGGTAGCTTCCGGCACATTCGCCCCCGCTAATATGGCTTCTTTATTTTGAGCTTTCAGTTCAGCCCTGCACTGCTCCAATTCTTGCACTAGTTTAGCATTTTCAGCCGCCAGCAATTTAAAAGTTGGTTTTAGTAATGCCTTTGGGGGCGAAGCTTTTTCTTTTTGCTCAAGAATTATACTTAGTGATTTCGCTTGTGTATTTTTCATAATTACTTCCTGTTCAGAATTATTACTTTTTATTACTGAAGAACGTATCAGTAACTTTTTGTTGCTGTTTATTTTAAAGCTGCAAAACTTGTTTTCCGGTTTAGGAAGATTGAAACAAATCAGGTCATTTTTAACTTCCGTTTATTACCATCTTTTCTTTTACTATTGAACTGGCTGGCTACAACCGGGTTTGCAAAAATACGTAAAGCATATAAAGCTACCTTTTATAATAAACTCTAATATTTCACTTTTTTAATTTTTTATCTTTTTTTTATTTCAGCTGTATTAAATTACTATATCAGTAATTTTTAATAAAAAATGTAGCTTTAATATCATTTTAAAACAAAGAGAAATTATTTTTGCATACACATAAAATGAACAAGCAACAAATAAAATATACTACCAAAACACTTTTCAGGCAATTAAAAAAATATACCAAAAAGGTTGCTAAAAATGCTAATGCAGAAGACATCCATAAATACAGGGTAACCTACAAAAAATTGCGTGCCCGTTTGCGAATGATGAGTAACCAAACCATTGACTCAGCCAAACCTATTGTTTCAAAACATTTAAAAAGTACTTATAAAATTTGTGGTGCAGTCCGTGATTTACAATTACAACAACAACGACTAAAGCAATCACCAAAACGGGAGCTGAAAATATTAAAGCCCTACCTCTACTTACTTCAAACAAAACTAACCCAATTAAAAGCAGCACTTGCAGAAAAGGTTGTAACAAAAAACAAACCAGCAAGTAATAATAGCGTTGCCGAAATACTTTCAGATAAATATTTCGTTCGGAAGTGTATTCATTATGAGCAACAACAATGGGTAACAGTTTGCACAATTATTCAATCTGGCTATTTTACAGATGATAAACTACATACGATTCGAAAAATTTTAAAGGATTTTTTTTATAACTTAGAAGGCTGCAATCGTAAGCAAAAGAAAAAAATATTTCACCTGCTAAATATAGCAAAAGATGAGGCTTATTTTAATAACCTGACTGACCAAATGGGTGCTTATCAGGATATTTGTTCTTCGATTATTTTCTTAAAAAAGCAAGAGCTTAATAAAATACACAAGCAATGCGTAGAACTCCTGATGCAAACGATAAAGAAATGGGTAAACGAAAAAAAAGCTAGTAAAAAAGTAGTTATTATGCAATTAACAACTGATTTTTTAAAGTAAAAAATCAATCCTCAAATTATAGATACCTAAAGAAATAGCATTTTTAAAAATTGCATTTAATAAAATAAAGAAGGGCCGGGATAAAAATCCAGCCCTGTTGCTTAAATTCCAATACCCTACTAAAACCGGTATAAAAGTAACCGGAAAAATATATCATCACCATGGTCTTCGTCAGGTGTTTAACTGATTATAAACATATTTTTAACTGTATAAAAGTGCTTGTTTATTTATACGACGAAACTT
>JAYWAU010000551.1:0-2979 GCA_043782265.1 Ferruginibacter sp.
AATAATAATTTTATTGCAGCTGTTCTGCAGGATATTTTCGGTTGCATTGGTAATACTCCATTCATCATTGTCAATCGCCAATACTTTTGCAGCACCTAATTTTTCAGCCAAAATAGCAAGTATACCAGTACCCGTACCAAAATCTAATACACTTTTGTAGTTAAAATCATGATTTTGCATTTGCTGTACCATTAAATGAGTAGTGCTATGGTGACCCGTACCAAAACTCATTTTGGGAGTGATAATTATTTCATGTTGAACATTTGGAATTGATTGATGAAACCCCGCTCTAATGGCTATAAAATCATTTACAACAACAGGCTCAAAACTTTCTTCCCATTGTTGGTTCCAGTTAATATTTTCAATAATTGATTTTGCAAATATCAAAGAAGGAAATATATTATTGACAGTATTGAAAGCAGTTTCACTGAAAGACTCTTCTGGAATAAATGCTTTTAAATTATTTCCGGTTTCTTCAAAGCCTTCAAAACCCTGCTCGCTTAACAAGGCTACCAATTGTTCGGATTGATTAGTATCTGTTGTTTCAAAATCAAAGGATATATAATTCATAAAAAAAGTTTACACCCGTCTCCGCTGCAGCGGACAGCTATTAGACGACGCTGCAATTATGTGTAACCTTGACGGGAAGTGTTATTGAATGAAGTTATTTGTCTCTGCAAAATAGTACACAAAGAAACTCCGGAGAAAATATCTCCGGAGTAATCGCTTTATAAAAATAAAATTAATTATTGGTTGGTGCTTCACCTCTTTGTTGTGCTTCAGGTTTTGGCATCAATGCTTTGCGGCTTAATTTAAATTTACCGGTGCGCTGGTCAATCTCCAGCAACTTAACCTTTACTCTGTCACCCTCTTTAAAGATGCCATCCATTGTTTCCAAACGTTTCCAGCTTATTTCACTGATGTGCAACAAACCTTCCTTCTTAGGTAAGAACTCAACAAAAGCACCAAATTCTTTAATGCTCTTCACAGTGCCTTCATAAGTATCACCAACAACTGGTACAGCTACCAATCCTTTGATCCAGTTTACTGCTTTATCTAAACTTTCTTTAGAAGCTGAGAATACACTTACTTCACCTACATTATTTACCTCTTCGATATTAATTGTAGCACCAGTTTCACGTTGCATTTCCTGAATTACTTTGCCACCTGGTCCTATCACTGCACCAATGTATTCTTTATCAATGGTTAATTTAACCATTCTTGGTGCATGTGGTTTCACCTCTTCTCTGTGTGCAGGCATACATTCGTACATGGCATCTAAAATATGTAAACGACCTTTACGAGCCTGCTCTAATGCCTGGCGCATGATATCCATACTTAAGCCATCCACTTTAATATCCATCTGCACTCCACAAATACCATCACGTGTACCAGTAACTTTAAAATCCATATCACCTAAATGATCTTCATCTCCTAAAATATCTGTTAATACCGCAAACTGGTTTTCCTTTTTAATAAGTCCCATTGCTACACCACTCACATGTTTTTTAAGGGGTACACCTGCATCCATTAAAGCCAGTGAACCGGCGCAAACAGTAGCCATTGAAGAAGAACCATTTGATTCTAAAATATCACTTACCACTCTAACAGTATATGGATATTCTTTACCTGGCATCATTTTCTTTAAAGAGCGCATGGCTAAATTACCATGACCAACTTCCCTGCGGCCAACGCCTCTCATCATCTTTACTTCACCTGTTGAAAAAGGAGGGAAATTATAATGCAAAATAAATTTTGTATAGTCAGATTTAAAAGCACTTTCTACCAATAATTCATCTAAAGGAGTTCCGAAAGTAACTGTTGTAAGTGATTGTGTTTCGCCTCTCGTAAATAAGGAAGAGCCGTGCGGTGTGGGTAAAATACTTGTTTCCATTGTTAAATCACGAATGTCTTCCGTACCTCTTCCATCCAGACGCTTTCTGTCATTCAGAATCATATCTCTAACCACATAATATTGCAATTCACCGAAATAATGTCCTACCAGCGCCTTGTCTTCGCTTAATAATTCTTCGCCTAAAAATTCTTTAACTTCTGTTTTTAAGGCTGCAAAAGCATCTGTCCTTTCATGTTTTGCGGAAGCTGCTGCTGAAATAGCATACATTTTATCTTTTGCAAAAGTTGTTATCTTCTCATTTAATTCTTCGTTGCGATAAGGTTTAGTGTATTCTCTTTTTACGGTACTACCTACCTGGTCTCTCAAATCAGCCTGTGCTTTAATCTGTGCTTTAATTGCTTCATGGCCAAGTTCAATTGCCTTAATCAAGTCTTCTTCCTGACATTCATTTGCTTCACCTTCTACCATCATTATATTTTTCTCAGTAGCAGCAATAATAAACTCAAGATCACACTCAGCTAATTCTGTACGGCTTGGGTTAACAATAAAAGCTCCGTTTTTTCTACCGATACGTACTTCTGAAATAATTTCCTGAATTGGAATATCAGAAACAGCCAATGCTGCAGATGCAGCTAAACAGGCCAATGCATCAGGTAAAACTTCCGCATCACTTGATAGCAAACTAATTAATACTTGTACATCACATAAATAATCTTCAGGAAATAAAGGACGTAATGCCCTGTCAATAAGACGGCTGGTTAATATTTCGTAATCATTTAAACGGGCTTCTCTTTTAAAGAAAGAACCCGGTACTCTACCTGCTGATGAAAATTTTTCCTGGTAATCTACTGATAAAGGGAAAAAATTTTGCCCTTCCTTAGGATCTTTATTAGCTACCACTGTAGCTAATAAAATACAATTTCCCTGGCGAACGGTAACTGCACCGTCTGCCTGGCGTGCAAGTTTGCCGGTTTCTATGATGACCTCACGGCCATCGCTGATAGTGAATTTTGATTGAATTGGTTGTGATAACATAAAATTTTGAATTACTGAACTAAGTGCTGCGTAATGCGACTGGCATAAAGGAGGGAAACAGGGCAAGCCGTAGCCTTAATACTGTGTGA
>JAYWAU010000552.1:0-2975 GCA_043782265.1 Ferruginibacter sp.
GCCTTGAAAAGTTTATTGGCAAGAGTGGTTATATGATAGGTAATGTTTTAAGCATTACAACTTTTGAAGAAGAAGAAATTATTCAATTATTTGCAGGCAATGAAAAAAATCTTTCACACAATTGCTTGTCTAAAATTGTTCGTTCTTCGGTTACTGCAAACAATTGAATAATTTCTTCTTCTTCAAAAGTTGTAATGCTTAAAACATTACCTATCATATAACCACTCTTGCCAATAAACTTTTCAAGGCTTGTTATTTTTATACCTGAATTAGTATAATCAAAAATCAATTCAAACTTTTCTAACTTATTATCCTTGCAGGCTTCAATAATATTTTGTGCCAAAGGATGCCCAATGCGATAAATATTTGCATCGTCAATATGCTTACCTATCCTGTATGGCCCTGAATGTATTTTGCCATTAGGGAATGGATTGCGGTTTAATGTAAACGAATGTTCATCTGGTGCAAAATCCGCATCATCTTTTAAATAGAATTTTGTAATATCCCAAAGCCACTTTTCGTATCGTGAAAGATACTCTTTGCTTTCCTGCAAATTAATCCGCAATTTTTCGTGTACTTCTTCATCAAAGTTTTCCAATAACTGTTGCCTTGTTGTTTGCATAGCATTAGAAATATTGCCTTCCAAATCTGCTTGCAGTTCGTTAAATGCAATAGTTATCTGTTCATGTGTCCGGCAATCCTGATAAATTTTTGCTATCCTTTTTTCAAAGTCCACACCATTTTCAATGCTGCCTAAAACTTCATCACTTGCACCAAATACGCCATTGAATAATTGAAACTTATCCCGGAGCAATTCATAAACTCTTACATCTGCTGCATTTGCTTTATTTAAAAAGTTTACTACTACCACATCATACTTTTGTCCGTAACGATGGCAGCGGCCAATCCGCTGCTCAATACGTTGAGGATTCCAGGGCATATCGTAATTGATAATTAAGGAACAAAATTGTAAGTTGATACCTTCGGCTGCTGCTTCGGTTGCAATCATTATAGTGGCTTCATCCCTAAAGTAATCAACTAAGGCTGCTCTCATATCAGCAGAACGGGAACCGGTTGCTTTATCAGTATCTTTATATTTTGCTGCCCATGCACCATAAATTTCTCTTGACTTTGGGTCGGTGTTAGAGCCGTTGAATAAAACAACTTTATCAGCAAATCCCCTTGCCTCTAAAATATTGCGTAAATAAATTTGTGTTCTTGTACTTTCTGTAAAAATGATTGCTTTTCGTGGGGCATTTAAACGCCCCATTTCTTTAAACCCATTTTCAAGGGCTGTAAATAATTTTTCACCTTTTGAATTTCGGTGAATAGATTTTGCAAGTGTTTCAAATTCTTTGAGTGCTTTTATTTCAGTTTTGATATTTTCAATATCATCTGCCGTGTATGAATCTTCTTCTTTTTCTTCCTCATCGTCCTCCGACCACTCGTCTTTTAATTCATCAAATGTTTCAAAGTTTTCTGCAATTATTTCTTCCGTATCAACACTTGTATTTTGCGAAATAATATTTTCTAATTTTTTGCCTAACCCTTCCAATGTACTTGAAATGGCAAAGGTTGAAGATGCTAATAATCTGCGTAAAATTAAAGTCATTAATTTACGCTGACCTGCCGGTAAAGCGTACAAATTTTCTGCTTGCAGATAATTTGAAACTAAATCATATAAGCGTTGTTCTTCTTCTGTTGGAAAAAATTCTTCTACCAATGCGATCCTGTTTGTGTATCGGATGTATTCTAAAACCTGCCTTCTAAGTGTACGTTTGCAAACAGGCTTTAAACGTTCTTTTAATTCTGTGAAAGCATCAGCGTCAGCGGTGCTTGTAACCCTGCTGTATTGTGCTTTAAAACTCTTTAAATCGCCAAAAGAATAATCATCAATTATGCTTACTAAACCATATAATTCTAATAAGGAATTTTGCAACGGCGTAGCCGTTAGTAAAATCTTTGGTGCTTCATCCAAAGATGCTTTTATAGAACGTGCAATTTTATTACCTGCTTTGTAAACATTACGAAGCCTGTGTGCTTCGTCAATAACTGCTAAGTCCCAACTAATTAATTTTAAGTAGGCTTCTTTCGTTCTTGCAAATTGATAGGAACAAATAATTATTTCGGGCTGGTCAAAAGGATTAAGGTTTCCTTTTTTAATACAATCGTTAAATGATTTGGCTTCTAAAATAAATGAGTTTAAAAAGAATTTATCCTGTAACTCCTGGCTCCATTGTTTACGCAAGTTTGCTGGAGTGATTATTAAAATTTTTCTTTTACGTTCTGCCCATTTTTGCGATATGACCAAACCTGCTTCAATTGTCTTTCCTAACCCTACTTCATCAGCTAATATTGCTCCTTTGGAAAGTGGGGAACGAAATGCAAATAAAGCTGCCTCTACCTGATGGGGGTTAAGGTCAACTTGTGCATCAACTAAAGTGGATGCTAATTTCTGCATACTGTCTGACGAACTTTTTTTAGTTAGTTCATAAGCGAAATATTTTGCGTGGTATGGGGTTAAATTCATTTTGCCTATAAAATTATCAGATAGGGTTATAAATAGCTGTAAATATAGCTTTTAAGAGCCAAAAGCAATTGGCTAACTAACAATCAGTTAATAAAAAAGGGGGCTATAGCAGCCCCTCATCAGCAAAAGAATAATAACCTTCACTGGTAACTATGATGTGATCTATCACCTTTATATCAAGATACATTCCAGCAGTTGCAATCCTTTTTGTCAGTTCTTCATCTGCTCTGCTTGGTTTAAGGTTGCCTGATGGGTGGTTGTGGCTTAAAATAATATTACAGGCATTCGCCTTTAAGGCCGCTGTAAAAACTAATTTCGGGTCTGCCACAGTACCAGTAACTCCTCCAGTTGATAACTCATAAATTCCTAAAACCCTTTGAGCCCGGTTCATTAAAACAACTTTAAACTGCTCTACAAATTCAATCTTGTATTCATCCCAGGTTTG
>JAYWAU010000553.1:0-2975 GCA_043782265.1 Ferruginibacter sp.
AAAAGCTTGACATTATAAATTTTACATTTGAAAAGATAAACGGCCGTGTGCCCGTTGTTGTTGGTATAGGAGGAAACAATACCAAAGAGGTGGTAGAGCAGGTGCAAGCTTATCCACTTGAAAAAGCTACTGCAATATTGAGTGCTTGTCCTTATTACAGTAAACCATCGCAGGAAGGAATTTACCAGCATTACAAACTAATTGCGGAAGCTTCTTCAAAGCCGGTTATTTTATATAATGTGCCCGGCAGAACAGGTAGAAATATGGAAGCGTCAACTACACTGCGTTTGGCACATGAAGTAGCTAATGTTGCGGGTATTAAAGAAGCGGGTAACAATATAAGTCAGTGCATACAAATTTTAAAAGACAGACCAGAAAATTTTTTAGTGGTAAGTGGTGATGATGATTTGGTATTACCGGAAATGGCTTGTGGCATAGATGGCGTAATAAGTGTAATTGCTAATTGTTATCCAAAACAGTTTTCTGATATGGTACGTGCAGGGTTGAAATTTGATTTCGCTACTGCAAAAAAATTAAATGATCCGTTACTGGAAGTATATAATTTATTGTTTACCGAAAACAATCCTGCGGGTGTAAAAGCATTTTTGTCAGCACAGGGCCTTATTAAAAACATAACAAGGTTGCCGGTAACACCATTAAGCAATGGCGTTTACCAAAAGGTAGCAGCTTATGTTAAGAATAATAATTAACCACCCAACAATTGCCAAATGACAAACTGTTGCAGGAAATTTTATGTGTTATTGTTTGGATTGGCTGGAATTGCTTCAACAGCATTTGCTCAATACAATATAAGGTTACGAATAGTTTCTAAACCAACTATACATTCAGTAGATTCAATATTTGCTGCAGGAAATTTTAACAACTGGCAACCTGATAAAACGGAGTTTAGTTTTTCTAAAACCGGAGATACTTCTGAACTACAAATAAAAGATTTACCTGCAGGGATTTATGAGTTTAAATTCACAAGGGGGAGCTGGAAAAAAACAGAAGCTGCTATTGATGGAAGTGACGTCGAAAACCATCTTATTAAACTGACAGCTGATACTGCAATAGATTTTTCTATTGCTGCCTGGAAAGATGATTTTGCTGCACTTGCAAAAACACATACAGCTTCTTTAAATGTGCAAATATTGGATACAGCATTTGCAATGCCCCAATTGGCGAGTAAAAGACGAATATGGATTTACTTGCCACCGGATTATAAAGCCAGCCATAAAAAATATCCTATACTATACATGCATGACGGACAAAATATTTTTGATGAATACTCGGCAGCTTTTGGCGAATGGGGTGTGGATGAATGTATGGATTCTTTAATAAAAAAGGGCACCCGTGCCTGTATTGTAGTTGGTGTTGATAATGGCTCCGAAAGAATGCAGGAATATAATCCTTACGAGTTTAAAGAGTTCGGTAAAGGAAAGGGAGATCAATACATAGATTTTTTGGTTAAAACGCTGAAGCCATTTATTGACAAGCATTACAGAACATTGCCTTCTGCAGAAAATACCCTGATTGCAGGGAGTTCAATGGGCGGGCTGATTTCTTATTATGCTATGCTGAAATATCCAAGTGTATTTGGTAAAGCAGGCATTTTTTCACCGGCATTCTGGACTGCAGAAAAAATAAAAGCCCTTACAGATTCCTCCGGCAATCAATTGCATGGAAAATTATTTTTTTATATGGGCGAACTGGAGGGTGCAGCTTATTTGAATGATTTGAATGAAGTTGTTGAAACTATTGGTAGAAAATCTGATGCCATGATTTATACCGTAGTTGATCCTGAAGGTAGACATAATGAAAGGGCCTGGCGTAAATGGTTCGCTGCATTTTATAAATGGATTATGGCAGATGGTTTTAATAATGTAATTGATTTGGATAAATGATTCCCATTCCTTAAGAGGGCCATTCCAATAACAAATCTTATTTGTATCAATTTAATACTGAGAAGATATTTTCAAATGCAGCATTACCTTTTATATTATTTGAATATAATATACTGGAACTCAAAGAAATTTCAACCTCTAATAAATTTTTTAAAAATTATATTGAAAGGGTACAAATAAATTTTCGAATCAGCCTAATCAGTACACATTTTTTTCAGCCCGTTCCATCCACTCTTTAAATATTTTAAAAGCATCTTCTCTGCTTAAAGATACTATTGGTATTTTCCTGTCATCTATAGCTACTTTCATTTCTTCGTATATCATCGAGTCATCAAATCCAATGCTGGCAGCATCTTCACGGTTATTGGCGTAATAAACAATTTTTGGTCTTGCCCAATAAATAGCACCCAGGCACATCGGGCAAGGCTCGCAGGAAGTATAAATTTCGCATTCGTCCAGTTGAAATGTGCCTAAGTTTTTACACGCATCTCTGATAGCTATAATTTCTGCATGTGCTGTAGGGTCATTATTGCAAAGCACTTTATTATTGCCTCTTCCAATAATAACATTCTCTTTCACAATCACACATCCAAAAGGACCGCCTTCGTTATTGTCCATACCATTCTTTGAAAGCCGTATTGCCTCAAACATAAATTCTTCTTCTCTTGTCATAAAGATTTCTTCAACTGGCAAATATACTACAGTAGTTAAACAGCAGGCAACTGGGTTTGTTAAAATGCAATAACAGAAAAATCATTTAAACTGATGGCAAATGAGGTCAATTTTTTGTTCGCCGTAAATGTCGAGATGCAAGTCTATCTGCATAATTCTTCAATGATGGCTATATGCTGCGGAAACAATGCTGACAGTGAAGAAGCTTTAGCCAGTTCAAAATCAGTAAAATCAAAACCCGGTGCAACTGTGCAACCTACAAAACAAAAGTGACTGCCGGGTGCAGGTGTGCTCGCAAACCAGCAGTTCGCTGGTACTACAAATTGAAAGACTTGTCCCTTTTCAATGTCATTTCCAAGATGAATAATATCTAATTTGCCGTTCAGTTGCATCACATAA
>JAYWAU010000554.1:0-2975 GCA_043782265.1 Ferruginibacter sp.
GCTTGGAGCTGATACCCGTTTTGTTGATGGCTTACCAACGGCTTTAATACGGCCATTGAGTGGGGGAGCAGCAAGGGGCATGATGGTGAGTACGATGACTACTTTTGGGCCTGATTCTTTTGCCAGTAAGTTGTCTGGAATTTTTCAGGGAGCATCCGATACCACCTTTTATGTAGTGGCTGTTTATTTTGGATCTGTAAATATTAAGAACACCCGTTATGCAATAGGATCCATGCTGCTGGCAGATTTAGTGGGAATTATTACTGCTGTAATTTTATGCTATTTATTTTTTGGAAGCAGTGTTTAAAACAAGACGGGGCGATAGTTTAATAATTGATATTGCCCCCACAACTGCTATCGACATCGTTATTGGCTAAGTAAACAGTACATTTCCAAAATAGATACTTTATTTAACCGCCGTCAGGGTTTGCAACCGCTGACGGGGTTTATCAGTTAACCCCCATCAATGCTTTTTCCCTTTATTTCTATCGCTTAATTTGTGTTGCAGCAAAGCATCCTGTTTAGATAAAGTTGGTTGTTTAAATACAATACTATCCTGTTTAAGCGGCAATAAAATTTCACTCACCTTCGCTGCATTTTCCGATTCATCTTCTTCTGCTCCATGCCCATCGTAATCACCAAAAATATTAGCCAGCTCTTTTGCATGATAAATATTGCGGTTGTATTTATTACCGATTATAATCACGGTGGCAGAGTCTTTTAACAACCTTAAAAATGCGGCATTGCTGCCATGCCACCAGCCATTGTGATAAATTGTTTTTTTACCATTGGGATAAATATTCATTCGCCAGCCTAACCCGTAATTTTTTATACCAGCCTTTTCATTACTGTAAGGGGCATATGCTGCTTCCAGCGTTTTTGGAGTAAAAAGTTTTCCAACTGATAAAGCCCTGTCCCATGTTAACAGGTCTCTTGGTGTGGTGTAAATATTTTTATCTCCATACACACCATCCAAAAAACTCAGTGGAATAATTCTTCCCCGCCAGTCGTAACTGGGATTTACTTTTGAAGTGTCAAGGCTGTTGAAAAGAAAAGTGTGTTTCATATTCAGCGGGGTAAAAAAAGTTTGCTGTAAATAATCAGCTAATTTTTTACCGCTTTGTTTTTCTATCAACAATGCCAGCAATGCATAGTTGGTATTACAATAAGTAAAGTGAGTGTTAGGGGATGAAATATTGGTGAGACTGGCTTTTCGGGTAATTAAATAATCAAGCACATCTTCATTGTGTATCAGTTTGGTTTTATCCCATCCCTGCGTTTCCATAAAATACAGGTAGTTGGGCAGGCCGCTGCGGTGGCTTAATAAACTTAGGATAGTTACACCGGGATAATTAAAGGCAGGGAAATATTTAGCGTATTCATCATCAATATTTAACTTGCCATCCTGCCACAATTTCAGCACAGCCATAGCCGTAAATGTTTTAGATACAGACGCAATGTGAAAAGAGGTAAGTGAATCAACCACATCATGTCTGTCTAAATGGCCATTGCCATTATATGCTTCAAAAACAATGTTACCGTTTTTTGCTACCAGCATACCGCCATTAAATGCAGCCGGTTTTAATGAACTGTCGTACCATCGTGCGGATGCATTGTTTAGCCGCTGTGTTTCTGCTTTTGACAAAGGCACAGGAGCTGCTAAAAAGATATTTGCGGTGCTGTCATTAACAGTAATAATTTTTTTATTAGCCGTTGAATTGCAGGAACCCAGCAACACCAGCGAAGAAAAAATTGCACAGCGCAATATTGAACATACATTGGTTGCCACAGGATGGAAAACTGACTTTTTTAATGGTATCATAAAATATTAAGCGCTAGAAGGAATATATTTGTGCAAAATAAGAAGTAATATTCATGGCAGAGAAAAAAATAACAAGTTATCCAAAAGAGAAAATTAATATTCTTTTTTTAGAGAATATAAGTGATGTGGCTGTAAAATATTTTAATGACAAAGGTTATGCCAATGTTAGAAAATTAAATGGTGCTTTAAGTGAGGAGCAATTAATTAAAGAAATTAGGAATGTACACCTGGTGGGCATTCGCAGCAAAACCAAACTAACGGCTAAAGTACTTGCGGCAGCAGAAAAATTACAGGCAATTGGTTGTTTTTGCATTGGCATTAACCAGGTAGACCTTGCTGCCGCCACTTCGCATGGTATTGCTGTATTTAATGCACCCTATAGCAATACAAGAAGTGTGGCAGAACTGGTAATAGGTTCTTCTATCATGCTGATTAGAAAAATTATTGATAAAAATAAAGCAGCCCATCAGGGTATTTGGTTAAAAGAGGCTACCGGCAGTTACGAATTGCGTGGCAAAACACTTGGCATAATTGGTTACGGAAATATAGGAAGCCAGTTAAGTGTTTTGGCAGAAGGATTGGGCATGAAAGTAATTTTTTATGATACCGAAACAAAACTGCCATTGGGTAATGCAGAATCTAAAAAGAGTTTAAAAGAAGTGGTTATGCTGGCAGATATTGTTTCGCTGCATGTACCGGAAATTGCGAGCACAAAAAATCTTATCAATAAAAACAATCTTAAGTTTTTTAAGCAAGGTGGTATATTAATCAATTATGCAAGAGGCGAAGTTGTAGACCTGGATGCATTGGCAAAGTCTTTATCAGAAGGGCAAATAGGTGGTGCTGCCATTGACGTATTTCCATGGGAGCCGGAAAAGAATGGCGATAAATTTACCAGTCCGCTACAGGGGTTAAGTAATGTGATATTAACGCCACATATCGGCGGAAGTACACAGGAGGCGCAACACAATATAGGAGACGATGTAAGTGCCAAATTATTTAATTACCTGGAAAAAGGTATTAGCTTTGGCTCTCACACAATACCCGCATTGAGCCTTCCTCCACAAGAAGGAACACACCGTATTTTACATATTCATAGAAATGTACCGGGGGTGTTATCAGAAATAAATACACAACTCTCCAAACACAAAAT